>SLSG01000305.1 GCA_007130545.1 Bacteroidales bacterium
GCGTGGTCTTCCCAAAGGTAAAGGGCCTTCTGGCTGAAGGTGGAGTAGGAGTGGACCTTGTTTTTGAAGAGCAGCAGGGTGGTAATGACCGGCATAAGCATCATTTTATGTCCGTCTATCACTACGGAGTCGGCCATTTCTATCCCGTTCAGGAGCTGCTTGTATTTTTCACTGAAAATGGCCGCACCGCCATGGGCGCCATCCACATGGAACCACAGCCCATGCTTTTGGCAGAACCGGCCAATGGCCTGCAGGTCGTCAAACATGCCGGTGGCCGTGGAAGGTGCGCTGCCCACGACGGCCATGACCCTAAAACCTTTTTCGGTGGCCTGGCGGTAGGCTTCCTCCAGGCGGGAAACTTCCATATGGTAATCCTTGTTGACCGGGATTTTTATGATGCCCTCGCTTCCCAGTCCCATGATACGGCAGGCACGGTCAATGCAGTAATGGGCCTCATCCGACACCATCACCGCAAGCTTGTCTCCGTGACCATCTTCCCAGACATCGGTTCCCTCCACCGCCTTCCTTGCCGCCAGCAGGGCGGTCAGATTGGCCAGCGTGCCTCCCGAGGTGATGGAGCCATCCCCATTCTCTGAGAACCCCAGGCGCTCCAGGAAACTCTCCACGACCAGCTTTTCGATGGCCGTGGCAGAAGGGCCAACCTCATAGACGGCCATTCCGTTGTTGACAAATGCCCCCAGTAAACCCGCCAGAGCCGTAACGGGCATGGACGGGGATACCTGGTGGCCCAGGTAACGGGGGTGGTGCATATGGTTGGAATATTTCAGGATGTCCTCAAACAGACGCGTGAGCGGCTGGCCGTTCAGCTCATAATCCCTCCAGAAAGCAAGCTGCTCCCCGGGTTCTTTCCAGTCCAGTACATTGATTTCCTTATTTTTGGAGTCGGATAGGTATTTTGTGAGCAGTTCAACCAGCTCATGGCCAAGCCGGTTGAATGTTTCTGGGTCGTAAGCCTGTTGCAGTTTGCTTTCCATATGTTGGGTATTGGCTATTGGCTATTGGTTGTTGGCTATTGGCTATTGGCTATTGGTTGTTGGTTATTGGTTGTTGGCTATTGGTTGTTGGTTGTTGGTTGTTGGTTGTTGGGTGTTGGCTATTGGCTATTGGCTATTGGTTGTTGGGTGTTGGTTATTGGCTATTGGCTATTGGTTGTTGGCTGTTGGCGGCTGGCATGGACCTTGTCTTTGCGGGCACGGGTCCAAAATTAATTCTTTTCAGGGAAAGCTTAGCACCCGTCTCCGGGTTTTTGCAATTGCATCCGGAATATGTCTCTTGTCCGGCATGGCCGGCAGAGCCTCAAACATTATGGGACAAACATTGTTTGTACTTTGGAAACCAGCCGGTGTCTGCGGGAGGGACCGGCTTACAAGCATGTACTATCCGATGAAAAGAAACATCACAGGCATACACCATATCACTGCCCTGGCCTCCGACCCGGCAAAAAACCTTGATTTTTACACCGGGGTGCTGGGCTTGCGCTTTATCAAGAAGACGGTCAACTTCGATGCCCCGGACGTTTACCATCTCTATTACGGGGATGAAGCGGGGAGCCCGGGAAGTATTCTTACCTTTTTCCCCTACGAGGGCATCCGGCGGGGCAGCCATGGGAAGGGGCTGGTCAATACGACCACCTTTTCGGTGCCCCTGGATTCGATCGGTTTCTGGGAGGAAAGGCTGAAGCGTTTTGGGGTGCCGCACAAAGATGCCCAGGAGCGGCTGGGGAATGAAGTATTCATTTATTTTGAGGATCCCGATGGGCTGGGCCTGGAACTGGTGTTCAATGAGCATGACCCGCGTCCTGGCTTCACCTACGGCCATATTCCCGCTGAGCATGCCATCCGTGGTTTCTTCAGTGCAGAAATATGGGCCGGGGGTTATGAGCGCACTGCGGCTTTGCTTACCAACCAGATGGACCATGTGCTGATCGCCGAGCAGGGGAACAGGTTCCGTTTCGCGGCCACCGATGCCCCCGGCAACTACATCGATATACTGGTACCCAATGCCTCAGGCAATGGCATGAGCGGGGCGGGCACCATTCACCATCTGGCGTTCAGCACGCCCGATGAGGAAACCCAGCTGATTGCCAGGCGGCGGATTGCCGAGCGTATGCTGAACCCTACACCGGTGATCGACAGGCAGTACTTCAAGTCCATTTATTTCAGGGAGCCTTCGGGGGTATTGTTCGAAGTGGCGACGGAAGCGCCGGGGTTTGCTGTGGATGAACCGGCAGAAAGTCTGGGTGAGGGACTAATGCTTCCACCACGCTACGAGCCTTTCCGTCCGCAGTTGGAAAAAAGCCTTCCGGCCCTGAAGCTCAATCTTGAAGCGTATCAGTAATTGCCCTTGAAGCGTATCAGTAATTGCCAGAACATTTTTAAAGGAATGACCATGCATACAGCCCGGATTCATAAAGCGGGACTCCCCCTGGAGAGCGCAGAAAGAGTGATGATCATGGTCCATGGTCGTGGGGCCACAGCCGGCAATATAGTCGGACTGGCCCCCCAGCTGGCACTGGAGGGGTTTGCCCTGCTGGCCCCCGAGGCGACAAACAACACCTGGTACCCACATTCTTTCATGGTCCCGCCGGAGCGCAACGAGCCCTGGCTTGGATCGGCCCTTGCCCTGCTGAAACGCATGGAGTCGGATTTGGTACGTGAGGGCTTTGCCCCGGACACCATCTGGTTTCTGGGCTTTTCTCAAGGGGCTTGTCTGACGCTGGAATATACGGCACGACATGCAAAGCGTTATGGCGGGGTGATTGCTTTTACAGGCGGACTCATCGGGGATCGCATCCGCCCGGAAAATTATCCCGGGGACTTTGCCCGAACCCCTGTTTTCATAGGTAGCAGCGATCCCGACATGCATATACCTGTGGCGCGTGTGCATGAATCAGGGAAGATCTTACAGAACATGAATGCCGATGTGCATATGCAAATCTACCCGGATATGGGGCATACCATCAGTGAAGAGGAGGTATTGTTCGTGAACGAACGGATACTCCGCTCATCTTCCGGACTGCCTGACGCCTGAAGAGCCGCTGGTGCGGACATCTACAACCGGACTCCCGCCAACAATTCTAAGGTCGGATGAGCCGGAAAGGGAGCCGGTGACCCTTTGGGTGATTGTGGCCCACATATCTGATGAGCCACTCAGTCTTACACTGGCTACGGCACATTCAAAATTTTGGCCCCTGAAGTCGCTGGAACCGCTGGCGCTGACCTCTGCAAAAGCAGCAAATCCGCTAATATGTACGTCTGATGAACCCGAAGAATTGACATACAACTCATCCACTTCCACGCTCAAGCGGATATCGCTGGCGCCGCTGGAAGACAGGACCAGCATGGGTTGCCTTACGGCATTGGTAAATACAGCTGTGGACGCACCGCTGGTCTTCAGTTCTCGAATGGCGGGCATGGTGACATGGACTTTAAGTTCCTTGTACCTGCGGAGGTTTGTGGAAGGCGTCATGCCAATACGCAGGGTTTTTCCGATGGTCTCGATCTGTATGCGTTCCATCAGGTTGTCATCGGCTACGACCTCTATATGCCATCCGTCACCAATTGTGATAAAAAGGTCGAAGGCCCCGCCTACGGTAATCTGGTCAAAGCCTGTGATGGTCCTGGTCTCGCTGACCACATTCCCGCTGCCGCTAATGGCTCGCCACTGCCCCATGGCCTGTATGGAGCAGAAACTGATGATGAAAAGCAATGCAAGGCCGTTTGCAAAAACTTTGGTTTGTTTGTACATAATTGCCGTTTTTAAAATAAAGAATATCTTTAAGACGTTTGATTTCGTGAATAGTTACAGGCAATGGTTTTTTTTGCCGGGTTAAACAATTATGGGATTATTTTGTCTTTTTAATAAAATAGCGTATGCTGATGCACCCCCGCCAATCCCTCAAATTTTTCCTTGCAGCCACTTTGCTGGCCACATTTTTCTCCTGCCTGAAGGACGAAGAAGCGCCGCCCGCACACCAGCCCGAATTTCTGATTGAGGCCGTTCAGGTCGCGGATCTTAGCCGGGAGGAGGTTGCAGAAATAATGTCACAAGGTGGTTTCTACCCCCCGGGTTCAGAGCTGCTGGTAAGGTTCGGTGTGGAGGCTTACAGTTTGACTTACAATACTGTGTTGTGGGACGGGTCGGCCATCGTGGCTTCCGGCGCATTGCTCGTTCCCAAAACGACCGAAAAATTTCCGCTGCTCTCCTTTCAGCCCGGGACCCTTGGCAGTCCGTCGGAGGCCCCATCCCTTTTTCAGTCACCGTATACAGACCTGGCCAGTGTGTTTGCATCAGCAGGCTTCATCATGGCTTTGCCCGACTTCCCGGGTTATGGTGTCAGCGCAGAGACCGAACACCCTTATGAACACCGCGAGAGCCTGGCCTTAGCCACCCGTGACATGATACGGGCAGCCAGGGAGTTCTTCCTGGTCGAAAGGCGGGAAGCATTGTCTGAACAGCTTTTCCTGTCTGGCTATTCTGCAGGGGGCTATGCCACCCTTGCAGCGCTGAAGCTGCTGCAGGATGAACATCCGGATGAGTTCCGGGTCTCCGGTGCAACGGCCGGGGGAGGGGCCTACAACAAAACCCAAATGTTTCTGGAGATTGTCAAGTCTGACATCGAATTGCCCAATATAGCACTTTACTTATGGGCGTTGGATGTATACAATAAGATATACCCGGAATTGAGGCGTCCTTACACTGCGTATTTCAACGAGCCCTGGGCTACCCAGATCGCGCAGGAAGGGGTTTTCTCCGGGGTAGAGAAAAACCCTTCCATTTTGCTGAACCCCTCCTTTGTGGAAGAAATTGGTTCGGGCAGCGATACCGCCTTTCTGTCGGTGCTGGCAGACAATGACGTCTATGACTGGCTGCCGGAAATGCCACTGAAACTCTATCATGGCACATACGACCTGGTGGTGCCCTACTTTAACGCCCAGACAGCCTATGAAGCGATGACCGCAAGGGGGGCGGCGGACCTGGAGCTGGAGCCCATTGTTCAGGGCACACATGAGTCGAGTCTCCTGAATTATATGATGGGGACTTTCGGCTATTTTTTAGCCATCCGGAATCCTGGTTAAGGGAAATAAGCGGCCCGCAAAGGCAGAACCTGTCCATAGTTTTGTACCTTTGCCCGTTATTTACCCCAACCAGTCGTATCGTGAAAAATATTTTTGAAGTCCTTGAGGAAAAACAGATCGTTCTTCCGGGTGATGTCGTAGATCTATTAACCGGGGCGAAAAACGTCCGGTTTTTCAATACCGTCGAGGAACTGGCGGATGCCTCCACCGGAGGCAGGGAGCAGCTCAGCTTTGAGGTGAGCTATGAAGTCCCGGGTAAGGGAAGGGTCGTCGAGGCGGTTGTTCACCGGGTGAAGAATGGAATATCAGCCAATTATACCGAAAAGTATATGCGCAGGAGAGACCCCGACACGATGGTCATCGGGGATGATCTCCCATCCGACAAAACCCTTTACAAGGATAAGTATGGACAGGATTTCTCCGGACTCAGGGGGGAAACCATGGCCTGGCTGAAGGAGCAGGACCTGGCTGTCTTTTTTTATTTTGCGGGCCAGCATGGGATTGGTGCTGGTGGCATAGCGATCGCCCCTGCCAATGCGGCTTTTTTTGCCATGGGACTGGCCATGCTGCAGAAGATGCTTTCTCCGGATGAATTACCCCAGGGGTTCAGTGTGGACTCTGTTATATTCGTGGCTCCGCCTTTCAGGCACACCCATTTTGAGGGCCGGCAGGTGGTTGTTCACAACCGTTCAGAAACCTTGCACGAGGTCTATTCTTACAATCTCTACCCCGGCCCGAGCGCAAAAAAAGGCCTTTACGGGGTTTTGCTCTTCAAGGGGTCAAGGGAGGGCTGGATCACGGCCCACTGCTCCGCCGTGCAGGTTTTCAGTCCGTACGACAACTTCACGAACTTCATGCATGAAGGGGCCAGCGGGGGTGGAAAGAGTGAAATGTTCCAGCATATCGTCCGGGAGGAGCAGGGCAATGTATTGGTCGGCGAGAATACGATTAGCGGCGAAAAACGATTTGTTTCCATTCCACAGCTCTGTGGATTCCGGCCGTTCGCGGATGATATGGCCATGTGCCATCCGTCCATCCAGCGCGACAACGGCAAGCTGACCATCCTGGACGCGGAGAATGGCTGGTTTATCCGGGTTGACAGTGTGACGGAATATGGCAGGGACCCCTTTCTGGAGAAGCTGGCCATACAGTCCAGGCGTCCCCTGCTGTTCCTGAATATTGAAACCCAGCCGGGCTGTACCGCCCTGCCCTGGGACCATATTGAGGATGAGCCGGGGGTTCGTTGCCCAAACCCCCGCATGGTGGTTCCGAGAGACATGATTCCCGGTATCGTCAACAAACCCCTGAACATAGATGTGAGAAGCTTCGGGGTACGCACACCCCCGTTCACCCTTGAGAATCCATCTTACGGGATCATTGGTCTGTTCCATATCCTGCCGCCGGCACTGGCCTGGTTGTGGCGGCTGGTCGCCCCCCGCGGCCACGGCAATCCGAGCATTCTGGGTACGGACAGTATGGAGAGCGAAGGTGTCGGGTCCTACTGGCCTTTTGCTACGGGAAAAATGATCAAACAGGCCAACCTCTTGCTGGACCAGATCATCAAAACCCCGCGGACCCGCTATACACTAAGCCCGAACCAGTACATTGGGGTGTGGAAGGTGGGTTTCAAGCCCCAGCTGCTGATGAGGGAGTACCTGACCAGGCGTGGAAATGCCAAGTTCCGTACGGACCAGTACCAGCCTGCACGTTGCCCGTTGCTGGGTTACGAGCTGAACTACCTGTCGATCGAAGGCAGCAAGGTTCCTACACGGTTTTTGAAGGTTTACCGGCAATTGGAGGTGGGGCATGAAGGCTACGACAAAGGGTCGGAGATGCTGACAGATTTTTTCCACACGGAACTCAGGAAATACCTGCAGCCGGATTTGGCACCCAAAGGACGTGAGATCATTGAGGCCTGCCTGAATGGTGCCGGCCAGGAGGATTACATCAGCATTCTGCCTATGGATTACCAGTATTCCTTCTTTTCACATGAGATAGAAGCCGAAGAATAGCTATGGCTTCAGCGTCCGGAGCTGCTCTTCAATGACCCGTATCCTGGCCTGTGCATCCCGCTGCTTTTTTCGTTCACTTTCCACCACGGCTGCCGGGGCGTTGCCGACAAATTTCTCATTGGAAAGCTTTTTCTCAATGGCCCTGAGAAATCCCTTCTGGTACTTCAGGTCATTTTCCAGCGAGGCAATCTCCGCTTCCACATCCACACCCTGATCCAGCGGTATGTAGAGCTCGGTGGTGTTCACAATCACCGGGAAGGCATTCTCAGGCTTGCGGTCTATGTATTCCAGTTTGTCAATGTTGCAAAGTTTTTTTGCTATGCTGTCAAATGTGGTATCCGGAACTTCGTTGTTGTTCTTCCGGATATACAGCTCGATGGACTGTTTGGGGGAGAGGTTTTTCTCCTGCCTGAAGTTGCGGATGGCCATGATGGCCTGCCTGGCCCGCGCAAAGCGGTCCGTGATCTCCCGGTCGAATACTTCCGTTTGGGGATATGGGGCGATGGTGATGCTTTCCGGGTCGGTTTCCTTCCTGATGCGCTGATAGATCTCCTCTGTGATGAAGGGCATGAATGGATGCAATAGCCTCAGCAGGCTGTCAAGGAAAGAAATGGTGGCTGTGTAGGTGGACTGGTCCAAGGATTTTCCATATGCCGGTTTGACCATTTCCAGGTACCACGAGCAGAAGTCATCCCAAATCAGTTTGTAAACAGCCAGCAATGCATCTGCCATGCGGTATTTTGAGAAGTGGTCTGCAATGATCTCCAGGCTTTGGTTCAGGCTGGAACGAAACCAATCTACCGCCACACTGGCCTCTTCCGGCTGTGGGAGGGCCTTTTCAACATGCCAGCCCTGGGTCAGCCGGAAGGCGTTCCATATCTTGTTGCTGAAATTCCTGCCCTGTTCACAAAGGGACTCTTCAAACAACAGGTCATTCCGGCCGGAGAAGAGAATAACATCCCCACACGCACCCCGTCTGCCCCGTAGTGGTCCATCAGTTTCAGCGGCTCCGGGGAATTGCCCAGTGACTTGGACATTTTCCTGCCCTGCTTGTCACGGACGATCCCTGTAAGGTAGACATTTTTAAAGGGGATGTCCTTGCGGTATTCCAGTCCGGCCATGATCATCCGGGCCACCCAGAAAAAGAGGATCTCGGGGGCGGTGACCAGGTCGTTTGTCGGATAATAATAACGGATCTCCTGGTTGTCAGGCTTGTTGATGCCATCAAAGACCGAAATGGGCCAGAGCCATGAGGAGAACCAGGTGTCCAGTACATCTTCGTCCTGCTTCAAATCCTCATCCCTGACGGTGGTCCCGTGCTGCTCCCTTGCCTTTGCAAGTGCCTGTTCCCGGTCAAGCGCCACGATAATCTGGCCGTCGGGCAGGTACCAGGCCGGGATCCGGTGTCCCCACCACAGCTGCCGGCTGATGCACCAGTCACGTACGTTCTCCATCCAGTGCTTGTAGATGTTCTTGAATTTGGGGGGGTGAAATTTGATGGTGTCGTCCATAACCACTTCCAGCGCTCCCTTGGCCATGGCATCCATTTTCAGGAACCACTGCAAGGAGAGTTTGGGTTCGATGACCTCGTCTGTACGCTCAGAATAGCCAAGGCTGTTAATGATTTCCTCCACCTTGACCAGGTGGCCCCGGGCTTCCAGTTCGCGGCTGATCTTCTCCCGCACGGCAAACCGGTCTTCCCCGATAAAGATCTCCGCATTCTCATTCAGTGTCCCGTTGTCGTTGAAAATATCTATGCCTGGCAGATTGTGTTTGATGCCCAGGTTGTAGTCGTTGATGTCATGGGCTGGGGTTACCTTGAGTGCGCCGGTCCCGAATTCCGGGTCCACATATTCATCGAAAATGAACGGGATGGGCCGGTTGATTAATGGGACCAGAGCGGTTTTTCCCCTGAGTCCGGCTGCCCTTTCATCTTCCGGGTGGATGCAGATGGCCGTATCTCCAAGTATGGTCTCCGGCCGGGTGGTGGCGATGGTCACATATTCGTCGGGCTCCCCCTGGATCTGGTAGCGCAGGTAATAGAATTTTGACCGTACTTCCTTGTGGATTACCTCTTCGTCGGATACGGCTGTCAGCGCGCTTGGATCCCAGTTCACCATCCTGACACCCCTGTAAATGAGGCCCTTATCATACAAATCGACAAATACGCGCAGCACCGATTCCGAGAGTCCTTTGTCCATGGTAAAGCGGGTGCGTTCCCAATCGCACGAAGCCCCAAGCTTTTTAAGCTGCTCCAGGATAATTCCGCCATGCTTTTCCTTCCACTCCCAGGCATGGTTTAAAAATTCTTCCCTGCTGAGGGTCTTTTTATCGATGCCTTCCTCTTTGAGCTTGGCCACCACCTTTGCTTCCGTGGCAATGGACGCATGGTCAGTGCCGGGCAGCCAACAGGCATTGTAGCCCATCATGCGGGCCCGCCTGACCAGTATGTCCTGTATGGTGTTGTTCAGCATATGGCCCATATGCAGTACTCCGGTGACATTGGGCGGAGGGATGACGATGGTGTAAGGCTCCCGCTCATCGGGTTCAGATCTGAAATAACCTTTTTCCATCCAGAAGGAATACCATTTTTCTTCGTTTTCCTTTGGGGAGTATTGCTTGGGGATATCCATTGGGTTCTTGCTGTCGTTAAACATAAAGCAGGCGTGTAAAAAACGGGACAAAGGTAAGAAAAATCAGCCAACCCCTGGTCCCTGTCCCCGCATCATTTTTTATGGCGCACGGGCGCGGATTTATGGCGCAAAGGCTTGGATTTATGGTACGGGGGCGTGGATTTTTTCATATATTTGCTTAAAGGCATATGCCATGACCGGTGCCACGGCAAATCCAAACCCTTCCGGGAGCTCGCTGCCCCGGGACCTTCAGCGGAGCCTGGGGTCAGAAGACCCTCATGCCCGGAGCCGGGCTGTAGGGCAGTTGACAGACCAGGAGCTGCTGGAAAGGATTGCATCGAATGATCCGGACCGCCAGGTAAGGCGGGCAGCCGTGATGCGGATTGCCTGTGAACAGGCCTTGTTCCGCATTGCCTGCAGGGACCATGACTATTATGTCCGCCAGGCCACGCTGTCACGCATCCGGAGCGGAAGGCTGCTTGCGGAGGTCATCCTGGGCAAGCAGGACGACTATTATTTTTGCAAGGAGGCTTTGGCAGGCATCCAGGATGAGGATGTGTTGGCCGGACTGATCGAGGGGCTGACGGACCGGGACATTAAATCGGCGGTGGTGCAGAGGATCTCTGACCAGGACCTGCTGGCCGCCATAGCCTGTTCCCAGTGTGACTTCTATGTGCGCGCAGAGGCACTGAAAAAAATATCCGACCCGGACGTATTGAGGAAGCTGGCCCTGCATGACCCGGACTATTACGTAAGGTCGCTGGCGGTCAACCAGCTGGATGACCCGGAGCTGCTTGCCCATATTGCTGCCAATGATCCCGATTACAATGTGCGGGGGCAGGCCGTGCTGCGGATCAGTGACGAAACGGTCCTTGCCGGTGTGGTCCGGGGCGACCCGGACCATGAAGTCAGAAAAAAGGCTGTTGAGAACATGGAAAATACAGCGCTTCTGGAGTCCCTGTTTGTCGAAACGGAAGATCCCTTTTTGCAGCGGGCTATCCGTGCCCGGCTTACATCGCTAAGTTCCGGACGCAAAGGCTGAGACCTGCGTGACAACCCCCTCCTCCGCAAGAATGGTGTTTGGGAACACTTGCCTTGCCTCCTTCAGAAACAGACCCATGTCTTTGTAACGGGCCGAATAATGGCCCAGCATCAGTTGGCCTGCACCTGCTTTTTTTGCCAGGGAAGCGGCCTCTATGGTGGTGGAATGGGTTTTTTCTTTAGCAATATCTGCCTTGTCCTGGAGAAATGTGGCTTCGTGGTAAAGCAGGTCTACTCCCATAACCTGGGCAAGAAACTTTTCGGTGTAGGCTGTATCGGAGCAGAAGGCGTATGACCTGGCCCGGGGCGGACATCGGGTGATCTCCTCATTGGGAACGACTTTTCCATCCGGCATCAGCAGGTCCTTCCCTCTCTTGATGCCCGCCATTTGCCGGACAGGGATGCTGTATCTGGAAATACTTTCCTTCCGGATGTTCCGTTCGATGGGCTTTTCCCGGAACAAATACCCAAAGCAGGGTATGCGGTGTTCCATTTCGAGGCTTTCCACCGCAAGGTCTGCATCTTCATAAACCAACTCCCCGCCCTTGACCACCTCGTGAAAAATGGTTTCAAACTGAGGTACCAGTCCCGATACCCGGAACTGCACCTCAATCACTTCCCGGAGTCCGGGCGGTGAATAAACATGCAGCGCGGCCTTCCTTCCCAGCAGGTGTAAGGAGAACAGAAGCCCTGGAAGGCCCAGGTAATGGTCCCCGTGAAGGTGGCTGATGAAGATGTGGTGGATGCGCATCATCGGGATTTTCATCCTGCGCAGTTGCATCTGGGTCCCCTCGGCACAATCCAGAAGGAACCACTTGTTGTGGAAACGCAAGGCCTGGGCTGTGGTATGACGCAAGGAAGTTGGTGTGGCCGCTGAGCTGCCCAGTACATGGACCTCAAATGTCCTGTATACGGGATTGCTGTATGCGGATTTACCGCTCATAACTGCCCTTTTTCAGCATTTTGCCGTCCCTTACCATCGGCGATCCGTTGGCAAGCATGTGGATGATCCGGAAATCCCCGTCAATTAAAACCAGGTCGGCATCCCTGCCTTTTTGGATGCGTCCCTTGCGATTCAGTTTCAGGATGTCTGCCACGTTGGAGGTGACTACTTTTAATGCATCTTCCAGTGGCAGCCCTTCCTTTTGGACCGTGTCAACCATTTCATCGAATAAGGAACGGGGCGTTCCCATTTCCAGCCTCCGAAGGTTCCCTTTTTCATCAAAGTCTGGAAGGGAACCACAAGCGTCACTGGTCATCGTGATATGCTCCAGCGGTACGCCCGCCCTGACCAGTCCGGCAATGGCCGCGGAGGGTTTAACTTCTTCATCGGGATAGTAAGGGTAGGAGCTGGAGGTGATGTCCACATAGCCTTTCTTCCCATATTCCTTGGCATCTTCGAAAATGTGATGGTTCCGGTTGCAATGCGTGGGCAGGAACTGTGTCAGGCGCAACTCACTTGCCTCCACCGCGTCGTACAGGGGCCGGAACGGGTCTTTCGCATCCCCCATATGGATGTTCACAATGCCTGCCTTGCCGCCCAGCATGCCGCCTACGCGCGCGTGTTGGGCCAGCCTGACCAGTTCGGGCAGGGTGGGGAAGGAGGAGCGGTGGTCGGAGATGGCTATCTCCCCGGCCCCTATTACCTCTTCGATCATGGCAATGTCCTTGCCGACATCTCCCAGTATGGTCGGGGTGGGAACCTGGTAGGAACCGGTATAAATCCAGGCACTGACCCCCTCTTGCCGCAGGGCCTTGGCCTTCATCAGCACGGCCTCCAAGCTCCGGGTCATGCCGTCGGTACCAAGGCATCCGATGACGGTGGTGACCCCGGCTTCGAGCATATGGCTCAATTGGATCTCCGGGGTGCGTGTTCCCGGACCGCCTTCCCCGCCGGCTCCGGCAATATGCACATGGGCATCGATCAGTCCGGGGATCATCTTCAGCCCCTTGCCGTCAATGACCTCCACTTCCCATCCGACGGGTATGGATATATTATCGGCAAGCCCGAGGATGGACCTTTCGCCGACCAGCACATCCTTTATCCCCAAATATCCCGGGGAGTATACCTCGCAGTTCTTTATCAGGATCATATGCTTGTAGGATTTGCCCCGGTCCGGTCCAGGCGTTACCTGAACAGGCGCAGGATGTCGTTGAAATTCACAAAGACGAGCAGGGATAACAAAAGCAGCATGCCGATCATCTGGGCATATTCCATGAATTTGTCCCCCGGCTTGCGGCCGGCCACGATTTCATAAACCAGGAACATTACGTGGCCCCCGTCCAGCGCCGGTATGGGCAGTATGTTCATGATGGCCAGGATGATGGAAAGGAAGGCGGTAATGGTCCAGAAATGCATCCAGTCCCAGGTCGGCGCGAAGATGCTTCCGATGGTGATAAATCCGCCGAGGCTTTCACTGACCTTGACCTCGGGCCGGAAAAGCAGCCGCAATTCCCGGAAATAACCTGTGGTGGTGGAATAGGCTTTCCCGATGCCGGCGGGGACGGACTCAAAAAAAGAATAGGAGCGGGTCTCAAATTCCAGAAATTGACTGACGGGCATGGCATAAGCCCCGATCCGGCCCTCTTCGGATACTTCTATCTCCAACTCCAGTTGCCGGCTGTCCCTTTCCACAAGGATTGTGGTGGTCTTTCCGGCAAACTGCCCTATGGCACTGGCAAACTCATCGAACGACCAGGTTTCCATACCGCCGATCCCAAGGACATGGTCTCCTACCTCTGCACCGGCTTCCCTTGCCGGCGAATTGGGCAGGAAGTCAGCTATCACGTAGGGGTATCTGACCGAGAAAAATCCCCGCATCCGGTTGGATATGAGTCGTCCGAAAAAGTCTTCCGGCACTTCCAGGGTCACCAGCTGGCCGTCCCGCTCCACGGTCACGTTTTGGATGTCTCCCAGTACAAATTCCCGCGGAATATCCAAAAAATCTTCCACCTCCCTGCCATCCAGCATCAGGATCTTGTCGCCGGTCTGCATACCGATCTCCACGGCAAGGGAATCGGCCACGATGCCATATTTCAGGTTTTTGACCGGCAGGTATTGCTCTCCGTTGATGAAAAGCATGAAGATATAGATCAGGGCTGCCAGTATGATGTTGGCCGTGACCCCGCCCAGCATGATGATCAGGCGTTGCCAGGCCGGTTTTGCCCGGAACTCGTGGGGCTGCGGGGGTTTCTTCATCTGATCCTTGTCCATCGACTCGTCGATCATGCCCGAGATCTTCACATAGCCACCCAGGGGCAGCCATCCGAGTCCGTATTCCGTTTCGCCCCTTCTGAACTTGAACAGACTGAACCATGGGTTGAAGAACAGGTAAAATTTTTCAACCCTGGTCTTGAACAGGCGGGCCGGCACCATATGTCCAAGTTCATGGATGATAATCAAAATGGACAGGCTCAGAAAGAATTGCAGTGCTTTTATCAGGATCTCCATTCGGTTTCCAGCAGTTAATTTACATTATTTATTTTTACGGATACGGCCAATCAGCATGCGGGCTGCATCTCTTGCCTGCCGGTCCGTTTCCAGCAGGGCCTCCAGGTCTGGGTCGGCCGTAAACGGGACCTCCTCCATGCACCGGGCAATCACTTCCGGTATGTCCAGAAACCCGATTGCGTCCTGAAGGAAGGCTTCCACCACAATCTCGTTGGCGGCATTCAGGATGCAGGGCATGCTGCCTCCTTTCTCCAGGGAGCGATAAGCCAGGTCAAGGCAGGGAAAACTTTCGTTGTCGGGTTCCTCAAAACTCAGCTGAGGATAATCCAGAAAACGGAAACGCTCCATACCGGACCGTTGCCTGACCGGATAGGTGAGGGCATACTGAATGGGCAGCTTCATGTCGGGCAGTCCCATTTGCGCCTTCATTGAACCATCCTCGAACTGGACGGCAGAATGAATGATGGATTGCGGATGCACCACCACCTGTATCTGATCTGGCCTTAAATCAAAAAGCCACCTGGCCTCAATAACCTCCAGGCCCTTATTCATCAATGTGGCCGAATCAATGGTTATTTTGTCGCCCATATCCCAGTTGGGGTGATCCAAAGCCTGTTTTCTGGTAACCTTGCCCAGTGCATCCCGCTTCATTCCCCGGAAAGGGCCCCCGCTGGCGGTAAGGAAAATCTTTTCCACCGGGTTAAAGAGCTCTCCCACCAAACACTGGAAGATGGCAGAATGTTCAGAGTCGACCGGAATGATAGATGCGCGGTGCACATTCACCATCCCGGTGATCAGGTGTCCGCCTGCAACCAGGGTTTCCTTGTTGGCCAAAGCAATGGTCTTTCCATGTTCGATGGCCCGGATTGTCGGCTCCAGTCCGGCTATGCCAACCAGCGCCGTCAGGACCAGGTCTATGGTTCCGAATTCCAGAACCTCTGAAACCGCCTCTTTCCCGGCAAACACCTTTATGGGGTGGTTCTTCAGGGCCTCGCTCACCTGGGGGTAATGGGATTCGTTCCCAATCACCACCGCATTTGGCAGGAACTCCATGGCCTGTTCGATCAGCAGTGGGGCGTTGTTCCCGGCGGTCAGCACCTCCACGGAAAAGGCACCCGGCAGTTGGCGGACCACTTCCAGTGCCTGGCAGCCAATGGAGCCTGTGGAGCCCAGAATGGCCAGATTCTTTTTTCGGGGAGCTTCCATGGAGGTCAAAAGATTATATAATCCAGCGGGTTTACGGGGTTTCCGTTGAACCAGAGCTCAAAATGCAAATGGGTCCCGGTCGAATAAAGTCCGGTATCCCCGATGATGGCGATGACCTCCCCGGCTTTTACCGGGCTGCCTTCTGGCTTCAGAAGTGTGCTGTTGTGCTTGTAGATCGAAACCAGGTTGTTGCTGTGCTGGATGCCGATGGTGTACCCGGTTTCCAGGGTCCACGACGAGAACAGCACCGTGCCGTCAAGCGTTGCCTTCACCGCTTCATTCCGGTCGGCCACGACATCCACCCCGAAATGCATGTTGGCGGGGTCAAAATGGTTGGTAATGATGCCTTTTACCGGTGGAAAGAAAAAAAACTGGTTGATGCTTTGGGTCATGGAAAGCTCTTCGCTGATCCAGAGTCCATACTGGGCCTGTCCTTCAATCTCAGCCCGCAAGAGGGAGTCCTCCCGGGACCGGGGCAGCTCTTCAAAATCGATGTTCTCCTGGTTCAAAAGGCTGATCGGCATGATCTCTTCGGGTTCCCTCCCTTCAATGATGTTACGGATGTTGTGGATATACAGATCCTTTTGCCGCAGGTCCCTTTCAAGCGAATCCGCCCTGAGCATCAACTCCCTCAACACCTGACGGGTATTGAAATCGGCATAGCCCGGGATGTATTCCTTCAGCGGGGTGAAGGCAATCAGGTAGATGGTGGCCACCACCAGGAAAATGCCCAGCGTCCCGAAGAACAAAAAGACATTGAAGCGTGTCAGGCGGAACGAAATCTTTTTTTCCAGGGTTTCGTCGTTCATCAGTACCAGGCGATATTTGGCATGGAGCTTATGAAAGAATCCGCTTTTCCGCTTGGTTTTTCTTGCCATAGCAATAGGTCTAATCCTTTTATGGAACCTGCAAAATTAATAAAAATTAGGGGCAATTGCCCGGCTAAAAATTGTAAAGCCGGAAACCAGCGAAAAAATAAAATAAATTTGCAAAAAGCCAGTTATATTTACTGAAAAACTAAGGTCAGGTATCTTGAAAAAATCTTGTTGCAATTCCAGGCTGGCCCTGTGGCTGTTGTCCATTTCATTTATTGTTGTCGGATGGGGCTGTTCCACCCAGAAAAATACCCTCCCGAACCGGCTGTACCATTCCATAAACGCCAAGTATAACGGTTATTTCAATGCGAAGGAAAGCTACCAGGAAGGTCTGCGCCGCTTGTCTGACATGCATACCGATAACTATGACCAGGTGCTGAAGGTCTTCCGGTACGGCACCGAACAGCAGGCTGCTTCGATTGCCAACAACATGGATGTGGCATACCAAAAAGCCAGCATCGTGATACGCAGGCATTCCATGAACATCCGAGGTGTGGAGCACAACCCCTGGATCGATGCATCCTTTTTCCTGATCGCCCGCTCCCATTTTTTTAAGCGGGACTTCACGCTGGCCAATCTGACCTTTGAATACATTGTCCGCACCTATGATTCCGGCATCAAATACGAATCCAAAATCTGGATGGCAAAGTGCTATCATGAACTGGGCCAATACCCCAATGCACTGCAGATGCTGGAGCGGGCTCAGGCCAATGACCGGAATGGTTTGCTTGACAGGGACGCTTCCCGCTTGCTGAGCCTTGTGTTTGCCGACCATTACATCCGGCAGGAGAATTACGCGGCAGCCATCCCACACCTGGAAGCCGGCATCCAGAAAACCAGGAGTAAGAGGGAAAGCACGCGCCTGGCTTTTATACAGGCCCAGGTTTACCTGGAGTCAGAACAATACCCGCAGGCCCAGCAGACCTTTGCCCGGGTACTGAAGATGAATCCCACGTTTGACCTGGCCTTCCAGGCCAGGATCAGCATGGCCAGGGCCTATGCCCCCGGCGAGGGGGGTGGCGACTTTATCCGGTCTGAGCTGACCGATATGCTGCGAAATGACAGGAACAGGGCTTACCGGGACCAGATCTATTATGCGCTGGCAGAGTTGGCCCGCCGGCAGGACCGGGAAGGGGAAGCCATCGAGAATTACATGAAATCCATCGAAGTAAGTGAGGGGAACAATATGCAGAAGGGATTGTCCTTTCTGCGCCTGGGGGAAATTTATCTGGACCGCCCCGAGTTCATGAAGGCCTCCGTTCATTACGACAGTGCCATGGTCTACCTGCCACAGCAGTACGAGGATTACGCAAAGGTCAGCCAGAAAAAAAATGTGCTTTCCTCCCTTGCCGGACACATCCGTGTGATCAACCGGGAGGACTCCCTGCAGCGCCTGGCCGGACTTTCTGAGTCAGAACGGGAGGCCGTCGTGGAAGGAATCATTGCGGAGCTCAGGGAACAGGAGCAGGAAGCCCGGCAACGGGAACAGGACATGATGCGGGCTGCCCAGCAAATCGCCCAGTCACGAATGCAGCAGGGCAATATCGGGGGGAGGCAGGACGGGGGATGGTATTTCTATAACCCTACTGCCATCAGCTATGGCCGCACAGAGTTTTTCGGCATGTTTGGGGACCGGCCGCTGGAGGACCTCTGGCGTATCGGCAACAGGCAGACGGCAGATTTCGATTTTGCGATGGACGATGCCGGTTGGGAAACGGGAGAGGAGGAATTGGAAACAGGGGATGTTTTCGACAAGCAAACCTACCTGAGGAACATCCCGCTTAGCCCGGAGCAGATAACAGCTTCCGACAGGCGGATCGCCACGGCATTTTTCAATAAGGGAATGGTGTTCAAAGACCGTTTGTCGGACTATAACAACGCCATCAGCAGCTTCGAGACCTTGATGAGCCGTTTTCCAGATAACGACCGCAAGCTTCTGACCTATTATTACCTGTATACCCTGTTGAGGGAAACAGGCAACCACAGCCGGGCGGAGATTTACAAGAACCGGCTCATTAATGAGTATCCGGAAAGTGGTTACGCACAAATCATCGGGGATCCGAACTACCTGGAGAACCTCACCGCACGACAGAATTACGCTGCTGACCTCTACCGGCAGGCATATGAGGATTTTGTTGCCGGAAGGTACCAGGAGGCTGTCCGGAAATCAGTCTTGGCAGATACTTTGGAGATCCCTAAGTCCCTGAAGGGACAGTTCTCCTACGTCAATGCCCTGGCAAAGGGCCGGATGGGGCAGGACGAAGCCTTCCGGGAACAACTGGAGCTGGTCGTGCGTGACTACACGGGGACACCGGTGTACCAGCCCGCCTCTGACCTGCTGGCCTCCCTGGGGGCGCCCCCGCCCCGCGTTGCCCCGGAACGTGAAGAGCTTGCAGATGCAGAGGTCAGGCCTGAAGGCCCAGCCTCCATTTTCTCCCACAATCCTTCCTCGGTCCATTTTTATGTGTTTGTAGTGGAGTCAGGACGTGTGAATGTCAATGAGTTCAGGAATTTTGTCAATGCCTTTGGCTCCGCCTCTTTCCCGGATCGCAATCTGACCTCCAGCAGCATCTTTCTGGATGAGCGCCGGCAGCTGATCACCGTAACCAATTTCCCGAACCAGGAGTCCGGCATGGGCTATCATGAAGCCTTGCTTGCATCGGAGGACTTCCACGCATTCGAGACCCGGTTCATCAGGCATTTTCTGATCTCTGTGGATAATTACCCAATATTTTACCAGGAGAAGGACGCAGAAGCTTATGGGGCCTTTTTCAGGTCAAGGTATTTAAGCGAATAAGTCTTTTGCCACACCCTTTTTTTTCCTTACATTTGCCTGGTTATCCAATTCTTCCACCCAATGTTTAACCTGAAAAAAAAACAACACAGCATGGCCAAACATATTGAACCTGATCCTACCTCAATCAACCTGATCGGGACCGGAACAGTCATCAAAGGCGAAGTAAACTCTACCGGGGACATCCGGATCGACGGGACACTTACCGGGCAGGTCAAATGCAAGGGAAAGATCGTTGTCGGAACCACGGGTGTGCTGGAAGGGGAGATCTTCTGCCAGAATGCCGACTTTTCCGGCCAGATCAACGGCAAGGTTGAAGTGGCTGAATTGCTTACCCTCAAGGCAAGCGCGAAGTTTTTTGGGGACATGATCACCAACAAGCTGGCCATTGAGCCCGGTGCAAACTTCACCGGAACCTGTACGATGGACAAGACCATCCGGCAAAATGAGGGCCCACAGCCTGACAAGAAACCGGCCGGGGAAAAAGTTCCCCAGTAATCCCGTTTTCTGCTCTGCGGTGTTGGTTCCAGGGTCGTTTACGATTAACGGATCACCTATGACCAGCCTAAGACAATATTATTTCAAACTGCTCCTTTTCTCCAGCCTGCTGTTTGCATGCGCGTTTGTGTTTGCCCGTGTTTCCGATGAGCGGTTGGTGTCTGATGTGTTTTACCTCTTCGTTCCGTTTTTTGCTGGAGTTTCCTTCCTGACAGCCTATATGCATCAAAAAGGCATGGAGCAGAAAGCCAGGGGTTTTGCCCATTTGTTCATCGGGGTCACCATGGCCAGGTTCTTCTTCTTTCTCTTAATCATGGTGACTTACTCCCTTCTTTTCCGTGATGACGCCGCTCGGTTCATTGTCTGGTTTATGGTATTCTACCTGTTTTATACTTTTTTCGAGGTGATGTCCCATTTCAGGGCGGTCAGGAAAAAGGAATAAATTCTTCGATTTATGAGAATTATTTTATATCATTGCTTGTATTAAAATATTTCTCCGGGATGGTCCCAGAAAGGCTGAATCAGAGAGCCTGCCTTTGGTTTAAGGCGACTTTCCTTTTGCTTGTTCTCTCTCTTTCTCCTCACACTCTGTTCGCAACAAGAACAGCAGTTGAGGCGTCCCTGCCAGCAACAACGGAAGAGGTAAGCCAGGCAGGTGATACCCCGGAAGCGAGCCAGGAAGGCTTTGATGCCGGCAAACTAATCATTGGCCATGTGCTGGATACGCATGGCTGGCACTTATTTGACATCGGCGAGCGGGAGATTTCCATCCCCCTCCCGGTCATCCTGGTGTACCAGGGACGGTTCCACGTCTTTCTCAGCAGCCGTTTTCATCACGGACATTCCGCATACAAGGGGTTCAGGATTGCTTACAATGATTCCAAGAGCGGAAAGATCATTCGGGTATTGCCTGATGGGGTGACCCCCGACCCCGAAGCCTCGTATGTTCTGGATCTTTCCATCACGAAAAATGTGTTTTCCATTTTCATTGCCTGTTTCTTGCTTTGCTGGATCTTTATCCGGGCGGCCAGGAACTACCGGAAGTTTTCGGGGGAGTCCATACCCCTTAGATTTACCTCTCTGCTGGAGCCCCTGATCATCTTCATACGTGACCAGATCGCACTTGGCTCAATCGGTCCAAAGCATTATGAGCGCTTTCTCCCTTACCTGCTCACCCTGTTTTTTTTCATCTTTTTCAATAACCTGCTCGGACTTGTGCCGTTTTTTCCGGGGGGAGCAAATGTCACTGGAAACATTTCGGTTACCATGACATTGGCCCTGTTTACCTTTTTTACCACCCAGATCTTCGGGAACAAGGCATACTGGAATCATATTTTCAACACCCCCGGGGTCCCGTTCTTCCTGAAACTGCCCATTCCGCTTATGCCTGTAATTGAGCTGGTTGGCGTCGTTATAAAACCCTTTGTGTTGATGATCAGGCTTTTTGCGAATATTACCGCAGGCCATATGATCATTCTTGGCTTTGTAAGCATCATTTTTGTCCTGGGGAGTGTGAATCCATATTTTGGGTTTGGTGCCACACCCCTTTCGGTTGTCTTTCTGATTTTTATGACGTTCTTGGAGATTCTGGTGGCCTTTATTCAGGCATATGTGTTTACCCTGTTCAGTGCGTTGTTTTTCGGCATGGCGGTTCCTGAGGAACACCATTAGTCCGACTATTATTTGTTGTTCATATTAAACCTGAAAAACATGAATTTATTGATCGTTCTGCTTGATTCAGCTGTGAATGTTGCCCATGAATGGATGAAGTTGGGTGCCGGCCTGGCTGCCGTACTTGCCGCTTTCGGTGCTTCTTACGGGATTTCACAAATCGCCAAATCTGCCCTGGAGTCCATTGCCCGTCAGCCGGAAGCAGGAAATGACCTGCGGTCTTCGATGATCGTTTCCGCGGCACTGATCGAAGGGGTGACGTTTTTCGCCATTGTGGTCTGCCTGCTCATTCTGTTTGTCTGATTCAGCCGGATCAATGCGGTTGACCCAATTCGGTTGACCCAATGCAGCGAAACCGATTATTAACCTTTAATCCGTCAGGAAATGGAACTAATCACTCCGGGACTGGGCCTCGTTGTCTGGATGGGCATCTCATTCGGACTGGTACTCATGATACTCAGAAAGTATGCCTGGAAGCCCATACTTGCCACCATCCGCGCACGGGAACGAACCATAGTCAGGTCCCTTGTTAATGCCCGGCATATTGAGGAGGAGATGCAAAGGATGGAAGCCACGAAGCGGGAGCGTATTGAAGAGGCGGAACGGCTTTACGGACAAATGCTTGAGCGGGCCCGGGCAGAGGCAAAGGATGTGGTGGACAAAGCCGTTGCCGAAGCCAGGCTGGAAGCCGCCAAATTGCTTGGGGAGGCCGAAAAGATTATAGAAGCCCATAAGCGGCAGGCCATGCTAGAAATCAGAGGCCAGATCGCAGGGCTTTCCGTGGAAATGGCCGAACGGGTCTTGCAGGAAGAGTTCCGGGACAAGGATCGCAACACCCGTTATGTCAATCAGTTGCTTGATCAGATGAATTAATGGCAAATCTTAATCATCGCATATCCCGCCGTTATGCCAAGGCTTTGCTGGAACTGGTAAGGGAGAACCAGGTCACGGAACAGGCTTATGCGGATATGAAGCTTATCCGCGAAGCTTTCGGAGCGAGCCAGGAACTGAGGGTGCTGATGAAAAGTCCCATTGTCAGGGAAGGGAAGAAGCAGCGGATCCTTGGCAGGATGTTTGAAGGCCGTGTCCATCCCATGGTGCTGCAATACCTCCGGATCATCGTCCGGAAGCAAAGGGCAGCACTGGTGGAGGGGATCTCGGTGGCTTTCCTTGAAGTGTATAACGAAGCCATGGGGATTGTAAATGTCAGATTGACCACCGCGCGACCCGTGGATGCGGAATTAAGGGAAAAGGCCTATCAGGCAGCAAGGGGGTTGACGGACAAGCGAATCGCATTCAGTGAGGTCATTGACCCCGCCATCATTGGCGGTTTTATCCTGAATCTTGGCGACAGGCAGTATGATGCCAGTATCCGGACCAGGTTATCCAGGCTGAGGCGCCATCTGAATGTGTAATGTTAATGTGTTTATAAAATGTCAGAAATTAAACCTTCCGAAATAACAGCGATTCTGCGCCAGGAAATGGCCGGTCTGCAGATGGGTGCAGAGCTGGAAGAGACCGGGACCGTACTGCAGGTGGGTGACGGTATCGCGCGGATCTACGGACTCACCAATGCCTGGGCAGGGGAGATGGTCATTTTTAATGAAGTCGGACTCAGGGGTGTGATCCTCAACCTGGAGGAAGACAATGTGGGTGTCGTGCTGCTGGGTGATGCCCAGCATGTGAAGGAGGGTGATGTGGTGAAGCGCAGCCACCGCATCGTGTCCATCCGGGCTGGTGAGGGCTTGCTGGGAAGGGTGATCGATACCCTGGGGCAGCCAATAGACGGGGAAGGCCCCATTCCGGGCGATCTTTATGAAATGCCGCTGGAGCGCAAGGCACCCGGGGTGATATTCAGGCAGCCGGTAAATGAACCACTTCAGACTGGCATCAAGGCCGTGGATGCGATGATCCCGATCGGAAGGGGGCAACGGGAGCTTATCATTGGAGACCGGCAAACCGGGAAGACCGCCATTGCTCTGGATGCCATTATTGCGCAGCGGGAAAACCATGAAAAGGGAGACCCGGTTTACTGCATCTATGTGGCGATCGGGCAAAAAGGCTCCACCGTAGCCAACCTCGTGAACCGCCTCAAACAGCATGGGGCGATGGACTATACCATAGTGATCGCGGCTTCTGCAAGCGACCCCGCAGCCATGCAGTTTTTTGCTCCATTTGCCGGGGCCGCCCTGGGGGAATTTTTCAGGGATACCGGTCGCCCGGCCCTGGTGGTGTTCGATGACCTTTCCAAACAGGCTGTCTCATACAGGGAGGTGTCGCTGTTGCTTCGCCGTCCCCCCGGAAGGGAGGCCTACCCCGGGGACGTGTTCTACCTGCACTCCCGCTTGCTTGAGCGTGCAGCCAAGATTATCGACTCTGATGAGATCGCCCGGAATATGAATGACATCCCTGAATCCATCAAATCCATGGTAAAGGGCGGCGGCTCCCTGACCGCCCTCCCGGTGATTGAAACACAGGCCGGGGATGTCTCTGCCTATATCCCCACCAATGTGATCTCGATAACTGACGGACAAATATTTCTGGAATCCAGCCTGTTCAATGCCGGCATCCGTCCGGCAATCAACGTGGGGATTTCCGTAAGCCGTGTGGGAGGAAATGCCCAGCTGAAGTCCATGAAGAAAGTGGCCGGCACACTGAAACTCGACCAGGCTCAGTACCGGGAACTGGAGGCATTTGCCAAATTTGGCTCTGACCTTGACCCGGCCACCAAGGCCATACTGGAAAAAGGGGCACGCAATGTGGAGCTGTTAAAGCAGGGCCAATATCAGCCGGTTCCCGTGGAGTTGCAAATCGCGGTATTGTTTTGCGGGACAAGGGGACTGCTTGCAAAGCTTCCTGTGAACAAGATCGGGGACTTTGAACTGGCCTTCATGGAAAAGCTGAGATCGGCGCACAAGGACCTGCTGAGTGCCCTGAAGGAAGGGAAGCTGGATGAGGGCATGGCATCCACCATTACAGAGCTGGCCGGAAAGATTGTTCAGAAGCTCAACAATGAGTAGCGAAAGAATCCATGTCAAACCTAAAGGAAGTACGTACACGCATCGGTTCCATCCGGTCTACCCGGCAGATCACCAGCGCCATGAAAATGGTGTCGGCCTCCAAACTCCACAGGGCGCAGCAATCCATCTACCCACTCAGGACCTACGCGTCTTACCTGCATGGGATCATTGGTGATATTTTACCGCAACTTCCATATGCTGCCCGGAAGCGGTTCGTCGATCCAACGGCCAGAGGGGAGGCCCTGGTCGTTTCGGTCTCTTCCAACAAAGGGCTTTGCGGTACCTACAATACCCTGGCCATAAAGAAAACCCTTACCCATGTGCGGGCCCTTGAGGAAGAAGGCTACAAGGTGAAGCTGTTTTTAATCGGGAAAAAAGCAGAGCGTTTCTTTAGCAAGGCGGGCTTCGAAGTGTATGAAACCGACCACGACCTGGTTGACAAGGCCGATACAGCAAGTGCGGACCAGTTTTCCAGCGCCATACTCAATTCTTTTTCTGAAGGGAGGTTTGAGCGTGTGGATGTGGTGTATTACCAGTTTCGCAACGCGGTTTTCCAGGAACTGGCCGTGGAACAAGTGCTCCCACTGGATTTTGAATCCCTTGCCTCGGGGGCAGATGTCGCTTTGGAATCACCGGCTGGTTTAGATGAACCGCATTTTGGCTTCATATTGGAGCCGGATCCCGAGGATGTAAGCGAGACCCTGATCCCGAGGTTCCTCTCCACGAATTTTTTCCGGATATTTCTGGAGTCTTCCGCATCCGAACACGGGGCCCGCATGACCTCCATGCACAAAGCCACCGACAATGCGGATGATTTGTTGCACAGCCTGACCCTGACGTACAACAAGGCCAGGCAGGCCATGATCACCAGGGAAATCATGGAGATCGTAGGAGGTGCGGAGGTGCTAAGGCAATAAGGGGGAGCGCGCCTATGCCTGTTTCTCCTCCTGATGCAGGTGCACATCCATTTGCGGGAACGGGATGTTGATGCCTTCCTTCTCAAAGGCCTCATAGACCTTTTCATTCATATCAAAAAACAGGCCCCAGAAGTCCGATGAATTTGCCCATGCCCTGACGGTGATATCCACTGAGCTGTCGTTCAGCTCAGAAAGGGCAATAAACGGGGCCGGCTCCTTCAGTACCCTCGGATCCTCCTCCAACAAGCGAAGCAAAACCTTTTTGGCATGCGGGTATTTGTCCCCGTACGCAATCCCGAAGACCCACTGGGCCCTTCTGGTCTTTTTGGCGGAATAATTCGTCACTGCACCGGTGGCCAGTCCGCCGTTCGGTATTGTAATGACCTGGTTGTTGGGGGTGACCAGGATGGTGTTGAATATCTGGATATCCTCCACCGTTCCCATGAATCCTTGTGCTTCAATAAAATCCCCCACCTTGAAAGGTTTGATGACCAGGATCAGGACGCCGCCTGCGAAATTCTGCAGGGTCCCCGACAAGGCCATCCCGATGGCGAGTCCGGCAGCACCGAGTACCGCGATGAAAGAGGTCATCTGAATCCCGACCATGCCCATCACGCTGATGATGATCAGCACTTTGAGCAGAATGCTTATAAGGGTGGAGAGAAAGCCCGTCAGGGAGGGGTCCAGTTCCCGTCTGGACATCAGGTTTCGGATCGCACTGGTAATCCTGGAAGCGATCCAGAACCCGATGATCAGGGTCAGGATGGCACCAAGCAGCTTCATCCCATAGGAAACAATAAACTCATTTGCCACTTGGGTCAGGGAACCCAGGTCCCCGGATGTGAGATCGATATTTTCCATAAGCCCTGGATCAATCCCTCCTTATTGTGCTGCCTTTGACCGCATAGTAGAAGATGTAGAAATAGCAGAAGGCGGGAACGATGAATGCGTATGTGTATCCGAAGTTGTCGGCAATGCCGCCCATGATCGGCGGAATGACAGCACCGCCCAGGATCAGGGAGTTGATCAGACCCGATGCCCCGCTCAGCTCCGCCTTGTCCAGGTCTTTTACGGCCAGCGAGAAGATGTTGGGGAACATGATGGAGTTGAACAGACCGATTGAGATCACAGTCCACAGGGCCACGCTACCGGTGGTAAAGGTGGTTGCCAGACCCAGTGCGGCTGCAATCAGGGCGAAGATGGCCAGGGTCCTGGCCGCTTTCCCCTGTCCGATCTGCATGATCAGGAAATTCACCAGGGCCACACCGGTGAAGGTAAGACCGATGGTCCAGTTCCAGTCCGTCACAAAAGAGCCGGCCACAAGGGCAAGCAGCAGTACGGGCAGCAGGTAGGTGAATTTCTTGGATTGCTTCATGTCAGAGAACATGAAGGATCCGAAGAATCGCCCGATCATCGCACCACCCCAGTATATGGCTGCGTAAGTGGACGCCATTTCAGCAGAAACACCATCAATGGAAACCCGGAGGTAGTTAACCAACAGTCCGGCATTCCCCACTTCCGCACCGACATAGGCAAAAATGGCCAGGCCTCCCATCACCACATGGGGATATTTCCATATGCTCTTTTTTGCCGTGGAGCCTTTGGTGATATCAGGAAGCTTGATGTTATAAATGGCCAGGGCAACCACGATCACCACGATGCCCATGATGATGAATGGGAGGGGTACCCTATCAGCGGCCATCAGTCCCTGTTCCGCGGTGATGGCTGCCGGATCGTCGGGCAGGTTAAGATTGCGGAAAATGGCTACGGAGATGAGCCAGGGCGCGATCATTGTGGCCACGGAGTTCAGTGCCTGTGTCAGGTTTAGCCTGCTGGAAGCAGTGGAGTCGGGTCCAAGGGCGGTCACATAAGGATTTGCGGCCACCTGCAGGAAGACCACACCGATCGCCAGCACAAAGGTCCCGAAAAGAAACAATGGGAAAGAGGGCAATTGAGCTGCCGGAATGAACAGAAAACTCCCGGCCGCCATCAGCAGCAGTCCGAGTCCGACTGTCGACTTATACCCAATCCTGTCAATGATCTTTCCTGAGGGGATGGACATCAGTGGATATGCGATAAAGAAAGCGGAAGAAAGCAATTGCGCACCAAATTCAGAAAGGCCGAAAATGGCTTTCACGGGTGCGGTCATCGTAATGATGAAGGTGGTGGCAAACCCGAAAATGAAAAAGATCAGGGCGAAGAATACAAGTCCGGCCCTCTGGTTGCTGCTCTGATTTTCCATGTGTTAAAAATTATTGAATGATAGAAAAAACTGGGTTAAGCACAATCCTGCCCAAGAACTGGATTACATGTCCTTCCATATCAGGGCTCCCGCCCCCAGGATGGCTGCATTCTTATCCATCAGGCCCGACGGGAGGATCTTAACCTTGTTTTTAAAGGTCCCCATCACGGCTTCTTCCATGTATTTTTTCGTCGGATGGAAAATGAAGTCCCCCGATTTTGCCAGTCCGCCAAACAGGAAAATGGCTTCCGGACTGGTATGGGCAATCGAATCGGCGAGCTTGTAGCCAAGTGTCCGTCCGGTGACGTCAAAAGCCTTCAAAGCCACCGGGTCATTCTTTTTTGCGGCCTCATAGATCATCTCAGAATTCAGGTCATTGAAACTGTAGCCGGCCAGCTCGGATCCCTCATGGCTGGATGCCAGCAGCTCAAACACGGTGCGCGTGATGCCGGGGGCTGACACATAGGTCTCCAGGCAACCGTAGTTGCCGCAGCCACATTTCCTGCCGTCCTTCACCACGTTTACATGTCCCAGTTCGCCTGCAAACCCGTCGTGTCCGTAAACCAGGTCGCCATTTACCACAATGCCGCTACCCAGGCCGGTACCCAGGGTAATCATGATGAAGTCCTTCATCCCCTTTGCCCCGCCATAAATCATCTCTCCCAATGCGGCCGCATTGGCGTCGTTGGTCAGTTTAACAGGTACATCATAATATTTCCGGAACAGTTCCGCGAAGGGGACCACTCCTTTCCATTTGAGGTTGGTGGCATTCTCGACCGTTCCTTTGTGGTAGTTGCCATTCGGTGCGCCGATCCCGGCCCCGATGATGCGGTAGGGTCCCTGTATGGTTTTTTCCGCTGCCTTCAGCTCACCAGCCAGGTTTTTCAGGTAATCCTCCACATTGTCGAAGGAATCGGTCGGGCAGACCCCTTCCGCCAGAAAATGTCCTTCGCGGTCCACAAAACCAAATTTGGTGAACGTTCCGCCTATGTCTATTCCAATTACAACATCCTTCATGGGTAAAAAATTAGGGTTACAGAATAACAAAGCTAAAA
>SLSG01000059.1 GCA_007130545.1 Bacteroidales bacterium
ATTGCAGTGGAGGGCGATTGGGCCAGCCTGTTTGAGCTGAACCGTTATGTGAAACACATGGAGGGTGCTGCTTCCAGTGCCAGGGAGGTGCTGGATGGCCTGAATCGTTGGCCGCTTTGGATGTGGGGGAACGAAGAGGTGGTATCCCTGGCGGAATGGCTCAGGCAGTACAATGGGAATCTGCCCATGGACAAAAGAGTGGGGTTTTATGGTATGGACGTCTATGATGAGTGGAATTCCAAGGAGGTGCTGCTGGAGTTTCTTCGAGAGGACCATCCGGCACTGTATGCCGAGGCCGAGGCACTGCTCGACTGTTTTACGTTTGCCAGGGGAGATAGCTGGACCTATGGAAGAAGTGCGGCCATGGGCCAGGCGAACTGCTCAGACCAGACCCGGGAGCTTATGAAACTGTTGGAAAGTGACCATCCGGACCTGGCTTTGCTATCCGACTATGAACGCCTGTACCTCTCCCAAAACGCCCTGGTCATTAAGAATGCCGAGAAATTCTTCCGCAAATCGGTGGCTGCCCGGGATGCTTCATCCTGGAACAGCCGGGTTCGCCATATGCACCGGACCGTTGAAAGGCTTCTGGAATTTTACGGGGAAGGTTCCCAGGGCATTGTATGGGCACACAACACCCATATTGGCGATGCCCGTTATACGGAAATGCAACAGTACGGACAGGAGAATATCGGACAGCTTTCCCGTTTGTCGCAGGGACCAGACCAGGTGCTGCTGGTGGGGTTTGCGACCTACAGGGGAACTGTATTGGCAGGTAGTTCCTGGGAGGGCAGGCGGCGTACAATGCGGGTGCCAAGGGCCCAGGAAGGGAGCATTGAGAAGGTGTTATATGAAACCGGACTGGATCGATTCCACCTGTTGTTCGGCGGGGAGGAGCGAAACCATGAAGCATTTATGGAACCCATCGGGAACAGGGCAATCGGAGTGGTCTACGATCCGCGAAACGACCCGCAGCAGTATGTGATCAGCATCATCCCCCTAAGATATGACGCACTACTGTACTTCATGGAGACCAAAGCCCTTCATCCCCTTCACCGCTGAGCTTACTGCTTTTTTACCTGGCTGAGCGGCTGGGCGTAACGAATCACATCTTCACCGGTAATTTCCCGCTCACACAATATGGCCAGGCGTTCCACGACATTCCTCAGTTCCCTGATATTGCCCGTCCAGACGATCTTCTGCAACTCTTCCAGTGCATCCGATGAGAATACCTTTGGAGGCATGCCCTGCTCAGCTCCCAACTGTTCAATAAAGTGTGTGGCCAGCAGCGGGATGTCTTCCTTTCTTTCGTTCAGGGAGGGGACATGGATCAGGATGACACTCAGGCGATGATACAGGTCCTCACGGAAATTACCCCTTTGGATCTCTCTCTGGATGTTCTTGTTGGTGGCAGCCAGGACGCGGACGTCCACCGGGATTTCCTTTTCCCCGCCCACGCGGGTGATCTTGCTCTCCTGCAGGGTGCGCAGGACCTTGGCCTGTGCAGCCAGACTCATGTCCCCGATCTCATCCAGGAAAATGGTACCGCCGCTGGCCAGTTCAAAATTGCCTTTTTTTTGCTTGATGGCCGAGGTGAAGGACCCTTTTTCATGGCCGAACAATTCGCTTTCGATCAGCTCGGATGGGATGGCGGCGCAATTGACCTCAATGAAAGGTCCTCTGGAGCGGTTGCTCATCTCATGCAGGGATCGGGCAACCAGCTCCTTGCCGGTCCCGTTCTGCCCGGTAATGAATACCCGTGCATCCGTCGGGGCCACCCTGCTGATCATCTCCCGGATGCGTTCCAGGGCTTCTGACTCCCCAATCATCTGGTGGTTTTTGCTGACTTTGCGTTTAAGGACCCTGGTCTCAGTGACCAGCTTGGTTTTGTCCATCGCATTGCGGATGGTGATCAGCAAACGATTCAGATCCAACGGCTTGGAAATAAAATCAAAGGCACCCTTTTTTATGGCTTCCACGGCATTGTCTATGGTTCCATGTCCGGATATCATGACCACGGTGGTGTCCGGGTCGGATTGCAGCACCTGTTCCAGTACTTCCATCCCGTCCATCCTCGGCATTTTTATGTCGCACAGAACCACATCAAAACTGTTTTTCCCGATCATTTCCAGTCCTTCGGGTCCGTCTTCAGCCACTTCCACCTCAAACTTTTCAAACTCCAGAATCTCCTTCAGGGTGTTCCGGATGCTTCGTTCATCATCAATAACCAGAATCTTTGCCATGTGTTGTTTATTGGGGGTGCTATATTTTAACGGTTTATCTGTGCCGGATCCACTTCCAGAGTTCCGCATAAGAGACTTTTTTCCCGTACATCAATATCCCGGTACGGTAAATCCTGGAGGCAAGCCAGGTGGTGAATACAAACCCGGCCACAAGCAGGGCTGCCGAGAGGAGCACCTCCGTGTACGGGACCCCGAACGGGATCCGGACCATCATGATCACCGGGGACGTCAAAGGGATCATGGATAGCCAGAAGGCTACCGGGCCGGAGGGGTTCGACATGACCATTTGTGCCATGATAAACGCGAACAGCAGGGGTATGGTGACCGGCAGCATGAACTGCTGGGTGTCTGCCTCGCTGTCGACCGCCGATCCGATTGCTGCGAACAGGGCCCCATATAGCAGGTAACCACCCAGGAAAAAGAAAATAAAGGATAGAATCATTACCGGGAAATTGATCGATGCGAGGCCCTGCATGATCTGTCCCGCCTGGGTGTCGTGTTGCTGGATCATATCTCTTTGCGCCTGCAGCTCTTGAGGGTTGAGCACCTGGCTGCCGGTCACAAACACCTGTTCATCGGGCGTGAAGTGGAACAATTCGGGCATGCTGGCCCGCACGGTGCCGACAATGGCAAAGGTCAGGATAATCCAGATTAAAAATTGGGTCAGCCCGACCAATCCGACACCGAGAATTTTCCCCATCATCAGCTGAAAGGGCTTTACCGAAGAAACGATGATTTCCACAATGCGGCTGGTCTTCTCTTCCAGGACGCCCCGGAGCACCTGTGAGCCGAAAAGAAAAATAAACAAATAGATCAGGATGCCGGAAACAAAACCCAGCCCCATGCTTACTTCCGGATGATCGGTCTGCTCCAGGCCATCTTTTTTGATGCGGATGGCGTGGATATTTACCGGGGTGTCCACTTTCCGGAGAATCTCCGGGTCAATGCCTGCAGCCCCCAGTTTTAGTCCTTCGAACTCCTGTTTCAGGATGTTTTCCACATAAAGCTTGGTATTCAGGTTCGTGGCCTTCTCAGAGAACAGGCGCAGGGAGGAGGGGGACTCAAAAGCGATCTCGGGGATATGCAGCACGGCGTCGAACCGGCCTTGCCGCATCAGTTCCAGGGCTTGGTCTATGCCGCTTGGCAGGGGAGTGAACCGGATGTTGTTCGCATCCCTGAACCGGTAATAGAACAAACCGCTGTCATCCACAATCCCGACCTCCTGGGTTTTATCGGAAATCTGGGTAAGGATCACGGGTGCCACCATCAGGCTGGCCATCAGGATGGGCCCGAGTATGGTCATCACGATAAAGGACCGTTTTCTGACCCTGCTCAGGTATTCACGCTTTATGATGGTCGCAATCTTATGTGACATGCTTGATAAAGATCTCGTTCATGCTGGGTGTGTGTTCATTGAACCCGATGACCTGCACCTGGTCAATCAATTGCCTTAAAAGTTCATTCGAGCCAGTCCGTTCCCGGCTTTTCACCCGGACCTGTACCAGCCCGTTGTTCCGGCTGGTGCTGATGACCTGGTAACGGCTGTCCAGCAAGTTCTCCATAGGCGTATCCAGGCTCTCCAGCTCCACATCGTAAATCTGCCCTGCATACTGGCGCCGGATGTCCCTTATGTTTCCCTCCAATACCTTCCGGCTTTTATTGATCAGGGCAATGTCATCGCATAGTTCTTCCACAGAACCCATGTTGTGGGTGGAGAAAATAATGGTGGCCCCTTCCTGGCGCAAACGGAGGAGTTCCTTCTTTAGGAGGTTCACGTTGATGGGGTCAAAACCGCTGAATGGCTCATCAAAGATCAGCAGGTCAGGCTTGTGCAGCACGGTAATGATAAACTGCACTTTTTGTTGCATTCCCTTGGAGAGTTCCTCTACCTTTTTATTCCACCAGGGCATCAGGTCAAACTTTTCAAACCAGCCGCGGAGCTGCCTTCTGGCATCCCCGGCGCTGATTCCCTTGAGCCGGGCCAGGTAAATTGCCTGCTCCCCGACCTTCATCTTTTTATAGAGCCCCCGTTCTTCCGGCAGGTATCCGATCTTTTTCACGTCGGATGGATGCAATGCCTTGTTGTTCAAAAAAAGCCGTCCTTCGTCCGGGGCGATGATCTGGTTGATGATTCGAATCAGGGTGGTCTTTCCTGCCCCGTTCGGGCCCAGAAGTCCGAATATCCGCTGCCTTGGTACCGTAATGCTTACATCATCCAGCGCACAATGTCCGCTGTAGTGTTTGGTGATATGTTCAGCCCTGAACAGGATATCCATTGGAGGCGGATGGTTTAATTAAATACCTCTTTCATGCGCTCGAAAAAGCTTTTGTCGGTCTTTTTCGGATTGGGTTTGAAATTGTCTGATTGTTCCAGCTGCTCAAGCATGGCCTTTTCCTCTTTGGAAGTGGCTTGCGGGGTCCATATATTGATGTTTACCAACAGGTCCCCTCTGCCATAGGAGTTCACCATGGGAAGCCCCTTGCCTTTCAGTCTCAGGACCTTTCCGCCCTGGGTGCCAGGCTCGATCTTGATGCGTGCTTTGCCTTCGAGGGTGGGCACCTCTATATGGGTACCCATAACGGCCTGCGGGAAGCTGATATGGTAGTCATGCAAAAGGTTGCTGCCGTCGCGGATCAGCTTTTCGTGCGGAATCTCTTCAATAAGGATAACCAGGTCCCCGGGTATGCCGCCACGTGGTGCGGCGTTGCCCTTGCCACTGAGTGACAGCTGCATCCCTTCTGCCACGCCTGCGGGTATATTGATCGGGATCACCTCCTCGTTTTTCACAATGCCGTTTCCATAGCATTCTGAACATTTTTCCGTAATCACCTGGCCATCTCCGCTGCACTGCGGACAGGTGGAGGCGGTCTGCATTTGTCCAAGAAAGGTATTGGTAACCCGGGTCACACGCCCCTGCCCGTTACAGGTCGGACAGGTATGAAAAGCGCCGCCGTTTTTAGCACCGGTACCGCTGCAAGGTTTGCATGAGATGAATTTTTTGACCTTTATTTTTTTCTCCACACCATTAAGAACCTCCTCAAGGGTGAGGCGTACCTTGATGCGCAGGTTGCTGCCTTTGTTCACCCGCCGGCCGGTCCGGCCACTGAATCCGCTTCCTCCGAAGCCTCCGAAAGCACCGCCAAAGATGTCCCCAAACTGACTGAAGATGTCCTCCATGCTCATGCCGCCCCCGAACCCGCCACCACCATAGTTATTGCCTACGCCTGCATGGCCAAATTGATCATAGCGTGACTTTTTCTCGGCATTGCTGAGCACCTCATAGGCTTCGGCTGCCTCCTTGAACTTGGCCTCTGCCGTCTCGTCCCCGGGATTCTTATCGGGATGGTATTTCAGGGCTTTCTGCCGGTAGGCCTTTTTGATCTGCTCGGGAGAAGCATCCCGCGAAAGTCCCAGTATTTCGTAATAGTCTCTTTTTGACATGAAAATTATTTTTTAGCTGGCCACCACCACCCTGGAGAAGCGGATGACTTTGCCATTCAGCATATAACCCTTCTGCACCTCATCAATGATCTTGCCTTTCTGGTCCTTGCCAGAGGCCGGGACATGGGTGATGGCTTCATGAAGGTCTGTGTCAAATACCTGACCAATACTGGGTATTTCCTCCACCCCCTTTTGCCTGAGAATGGCCTTGAATTTGTTCAGAATGAGTATCAGTCCCTCGTTGGGCCTGGAACCTTCATTCCCCTGGCCTTCGACCTGGCATGCCCTTTCCAGGTCATCCAGAACAGGCAGCAGGGCAGTAATGATGTCGGATGAGGCTGTTTTGGCAAACTCAAGACGCTCCCTGGCTGTGCGCTTGCGATAATTGTCAAACTCGGAGAACAGCCGCAGGAAACGATCATTGGCCTCTTCAAGCTTTGAGGGGTCTTGAGGCTCCTCAGCCTGTTCTTTTGGCTCGTCAGCCTGCTCTTTTGGCTCGTCAGCCTGCTCTATCGGCTTGTCAGTGGCATCCCCGTTTTGTGCCTGCTGGTGTTCGGTGGCTGTTTTTTTTTGCTCTTTATTCTTCATGGATGGTCTCTGTATTTTTAACGCCCTTGTCTATCAAATAACCTGCCACACTGCCATGAAGGTCATTTTGGCAGTTTATGCAATCCTTTTAATATTGGCCCCGATTTTCTGCAGCCTGGTGTCAATCTGCTGGTAACCCCTGTCAATCTGGTCGATGTTGTGGATAATGCTCTTTCCGTCTGCGCTGAGGGCAGCAATCAGCAATGCAACGCCTGCCCGTATGTCAGGAGAGGTCATCTCAAGTGACTTCAGCTGGTGCTTTCTGCCCAGTCCGATCACGGTTGCCCGGTGCGGGTCACAGAGAATGATTTTGGCACCCATGTCAATCAGTTTGTCGACAAAAAACAGCCTGCTTTCGAACATTTTCTGGTGCAGCAGTACACTGCCGGTGGCCTGGGTCGCCACCACCAGCAGGATGCTCAGCAGGTCAGGCGAGAATCCGGGCCAGGGCGCATCGCTGATGGACAAAATGCTCCCGTCAATGAAGCTTTCCACCTCATAATTATCCTGTGACGGGATATATATGTCATCACCGGTATGCTCCAGCTGTATGCCAAGCTTGCGGAATACTTCCGGAATCATACCCAGCTGGTCATAACAAACATCCTTGATGGTGATCTCCGACCGGGTCATGGCAGCCAGTCCGATGAAGCTGCCGATCTCTATCATATCGGGCAACAGCCGGTGGGTGCATCCCCCGAGCTGCTCCACGCCCTCAATGGTGAGCAGGTTTGAGCCAAGCCCTGAAATTTTGGCCCCCATGCTGTTGAGCATTCGGCACAACTGCTGTACATAGGGCTCACAAGCGGCATTGTAGATGGTGGTTTTTCCCTTGGCAAGGCTTGCGGCCATGACGATGTTGGCGGTACCTGTCACGGAGGCTTCATCCAGAAGCATATAGGTCCCTGTCAGGGACCTGGCTTCAATCTGGTATACGCTGTTTTTTGCGTCGTAATGAAATTGTGCGCCCAGCTTTTCCAGCCCAAGGAAGTGGGTGTCCAGGCGCCGCCGGCCGATCTTGTCGCCCCCGGGTTTCGGGATGATGGCTTTTCTGAACCTGGCCAGGAGGGGGCCGACGATCATTACTGACCCCCTCAGCATGGATACCTTACGGATGAAGGGTTCCTGCTGAAAGAAGTCGGGATCGACACTCCCTGCATTGAAGGAATATTTACCAGGGGCTAGCTTACGGACTTTTACCCCAAAGCCTGAAAGAAGGTCAATGAGTTTGTTGACGTCGATGATGTCGGGAAGGTTTTCGATGATGACCTCCTGGTCGGTCAGCAAAGTGGCGCAAAGGACCTGCAAAGCCTCATTCTTTGCTCCCTGTGGGATGATCTCCCCTTTGAGGGGATAGCCCCCGGAAATTTCAAAAGAACCCATATCGGACCATGGTTTTGGATAATGAATGTCTCCGGCCGGAGGCCGGAAATTTTCACCAATAAACAAAAAAAAACGGAATCCGCCAAGGGAAGGAGACAGCTTGCTTTACTGGTTCTTTTTCCCTTTGTATTGCTGGTTTTTACCATTTCCGGACTTGCCCTGGAACTTTTTCTTTTTCACCTTCTGGGGGACTTCAGGCATTTGAATAAGCTTGATGTTTTCGTCCAGCTCCAGTTTCCCGTTAGAAAGGTGTGACAGGTGGCTTGCGATCTCTTCGTCAGTGACCGCATCCCGGTTCCAGGCCAGGTAGGATTTTTTCAGGTGGTTGGCAATGAGCCTTATAAGCGCGGTTTTCTCTTCCCCTGGCTCCAATTCGCAAGCTTTTTCAATGATGCGTTCAATATGCCTTCCATAATGTTTGAAGGTGATGTTGTTGGCGGGGTAGGCGAGCCTTTCCGGCTTGCGGGCAAGCATTTGGGCGGAAGGTTTCGGATAGGGTGAATCCACATCCAGTTTGAAATCTGACATAATGAAGAGGTGATCCCACAGCTTGTGTTTGAAATCATTCACATCCCGGAGATGGGGATTCAGCTGGCCCATGACGTTTATGGTGGCCCTGGTGAGCTGATTACGCTTTTCACGGTCCTCGACCGTCATGATATGTTCGATCATTTTCTGAATGTTTCTGCCGTATTCAGAAATGTTCATTTTTGAACGGGAAGAATTGTATTCCATAAAAACCAGTATAAGATTGTGCCAAGTTCCGGTTTGGGACTGTAGAAAAACAGGAAGCCATCCGGAAAGGCAAATGATTTATTATCCGGAAAAGGCAGTGGAACTCTTTGCAAATATACAAAGATAATACCATTTTCACCTCAGGCGTCCAATATTTTAAGCCTGGCGAACTTTAACAACAGTTGTTTCTTGCCAAACCGTGCAAATTCTACGGTGGCTTTTGCATTCTGGGCATTCCCCTCCATGGCGGTTACCGTCCCCTGTCCAAACCTGGGATGCTCTACCCGCATGTTGACTGCCAGCATATCCGGCGACAAAATGGCGTAGGCTTCCTTTCCGGATTCTCCCCTGGCCGGGACAGTGGTGCTCCTGGCTGGGGGCTGGATTGATTCTCCCGTATGGACAGGATAACGCGTGTCACTCACCTTCTTGAACCGGCCCAGGCTTTCCCTGAAGGTTTCCTGTGATGCATGGGTTTTCCTTTTCAGCCCGGGCGGTACCAGGTAATGCACGAACTCGCTGTCCAGTTCATCAATGAACCTGCTGGGTTCACACAGGTTGAAATTCCCGTAGCGGAACCTGGTCTCGGCATAGGAGATGGTTGCCAGGTTCATGGCGCGGGTCAGGGCGACGTAAAACAACCTCCTTTCCTCCTCCAACTCCTGCCGGCTGTTAATGGAAAGCTGTGAGGGGAACAGGTTTTCTTCCACCCCGGTAATGAACACATAGGGAAATTCCAGCCCCTTTGCCGCATGTATGGTCATCAGGGATACCTTGTTGTTGTCCTTGCCGTCATCGCTTTTAATATCTGCATCGGTCAACAGGGCAATGTCCTGCATAAACTCGTCCAGCGTAGGCGGACCCGC
>SLSG01000287.1 GCA_007130545.1 Bacteroidales bacterium
GCCGGAAAACAATGATCACTAAGCAAAACAAGCCATCCAGGGGAAAACTGCTGATCAGCGAACCCGCACTGCGCGACTTTTATTTCGGCCGCAGCGTGGTTTTGCTGGTGGAGCACAACGAGACGGAGGGGAGTATCGGACTGATTCTGAATAAACCGATCCACTTGAAACTGAAGGATGTGGTCAAGGAGTTCCCGCAAAATGACTTTCCCTTGTTCCTGGGGGGGCCGGTTCACCCGGAAAGGTTGTTCTACCTGCATACGCTGGGCGACAAGATCCCGGGCAGCATCGAGATCATGGACGGGCTATTCTGGGGTGGGGAGATCCAGAAACTGATGGAAATGATCGACCTGCAGCTGGTCAGCACGCAGGATGTCCGGTTTTTCATCGGATACTCCGGCTGGGAACCCAAACAGCTCGACAGGGAACTGCTTGAAAAGTCCTGGATCATCACCCAATGCAGCAAGGAACTTGCCATGGAGCAGAAACCGGAAAAACTCTGGAGCAATATGCTGAAAGAGTTGGGCAACGACTATGCGATATGGGCGAACTTCCCGGCAGACCCCATCCTGAATTAAATACCTTTTCTTTACGCACTCCCATCGCTTCCGAACACCAGTGAGATGATGTGGTCAGGCTTGGCCGTTTCGCCCTTGATGATGCAATTGGCCTTCATATACCACGGCTCCCTCTCCGCCAAACGTTCAGAGATCTCAGCGAACAGGGACTCTCCTTCCAAATCCTGAAGCAAAGGACGTTTTACCCTGGCATTTTCCAGCCGGTGCACCAAACTGGCAACGCTCATCCGGAGGTAGACCGGGATCCCATGGGCAAGGATGAATTCCATATTATCGAAAAAGCAAGGGGTTCCGCCCCCTGTCGCCACCACCACCCTGTCCATTTCCGCCGTCCGGTGGAGCACCTCCCGCTCCCTTTCCCTGAACGCCGGCTCTCCCTCATCGCGAAACAACTCCCATACCCTTTTCCCCGTCTCCCGCTCGATTTCATGGTCCGTATCATGGAAAGCATACTCCAGCCGCCTGGCAAGCCTTTTCCCGAGTGAGCTTTTGCCGCAGCCCATAAATCCGATCAGGTATATCCTCATAACTGAAAAATCCCCACAGACAAAATTAATCGAAAAAAGGGCGAAAAAACAAATTCCACTACCTTTGCATCAACCTCCTTGCATCCAATTGCCGGCACAAGCCTTCACCATGAAGATCAACAGGGAACTTTTCAGGGGAATATTCACGCTGGCAACAGGAACGGCCTCCGCCCAACTCATAGCCATCTTGCTGCAACCCCTGCTGAGAAGGATCTTCCCTCCGTCCGACTTCGGAGCATATGCTGTTTACCTGAGCCTGACCGGCATCCTGGCGGTGGTCGCCACCTTCCGCTATGAACCGGCCATCGTACAGCCCACAAAAAAAGGGGATGCGGTCAATCTGGCCTTCCTTGCCTTTTACATCAACCTGATTTTCTGCCTGCTGCTGACCGCGCTTGCATGGATATTCCATAAACCCCTGGCCACTTTCCTGAACCTGGCAGACCCTTATGTATCCTGGCTGCTGCTGGTGCCGGCCGGGGTGTTCCTGCTGGGCACCTACCAGACCATGAACTACTTCCTGATCAGACAGAAGGCTTTTCGTGCCATTTCTTTCAACAAGGGCATGCGCCGCCTGGGAGAAGGCGCGGTGCAGCTGACAGCAGGTCATTTCATGCTTGGAGTCGGATTGGTACTGGGTGATATCGGGGGACAGCTGATCAATGTGTTCAGTGGAATGAGGCAGATTGTGCGAAAGGGATTCAGTTTCCGCTTGCATTCCCTTTCCCGGCAAAGGGCATTGGCTTTAGAATATGCCGACCATCCGCTTTATTATATGGGACCAATGGCGCTGAACGTGATTTGCCTGATGCTGCCCATCATTTTCGTGAACAAGTTTTACAGCCAGGAAATCGCCGGTTATTTTGACCTCACCCGACTGGTTCTGGTCGTGCCGGCCGCCATACTGACAATGAGTGTCGGACAGGTTTTCCTGCAGACCATCACCGAGAAAAAGCGCTTGAACCTGGATCTTCGCAGCGATTTTCTTCAACTGCTCTGGGTACTGCTCGCCATTGCCGCCGTGAAGATCCTGGTGCTGACACTGGCCGGACCGCAACTGCTGGCATGGTATGCGGGTCCGCCCTACCTGGAGGCCGGCAGGTATGCCCAGATCCTGGTGTGGGGCTCGGCCATCCGTACCGTGGTATCCCCGCTGTCAATGGTATTTGTCGGATTGAGAAAGCTAAGGATGCAGGCCATCTGGCAAATCACCTATTTTGTCCTGATCTGTTTATTGCCCTTTTTCAGCCATCTGGGGATCTTCGACTTCATACTGTTACTGACAGGGATCGAACTATTGGCCTACGGTCTTAACTTTGTGCTGGTGTGGCACATCCTGAAAGCGCATCATAAAGACAACCATAAATGATCAAGATTCTTACCGTCATCGGGGCTAGGCCCCAGTTCATCAAGGCAGCCCCGGTAAGCCGGGCAATGGCCGCGCAGACAGGGATCAGGGAGGTCATCCTGCATACCGGCCAGCATTTTGACCATCACATGAGCCAGGTATTTTTTGACCAGATGCAGATCCCACGTCCGCAGTACGAGCTAAACATCCACAGCATGGACCACGGCGCCATGACAGGAAATATGCTTGTCGGCATCGAGCAAGTGATCAAGAAGGAGGAGCCGGATTGGGTCATGGTTTACGGGGATACCAATTCCACGCTGGCAGGAGCCCTGTCAGCCGCCAAGCAGGGTGTAAGGGTGGCCCACGTCGAGGCCGGACTGCGCTCGTTCAACATGGCCATGCCGGAAGAGATCAACCGCATCCTGACAGACCGCGTCAGTTCCCTGCTGTTCTGTCCGACCATGGCCGCCATTGAAAACCTCAGCCGGGAAGGTTTCGATCACTTCCCCTGCCAGATTAAGCTCATCGGGGATGTCATGTATGATGCCTGCCTTCAGTTCCGCCCCCTTGCCAGTCCGCCAGACATTGCAGACCTGCCCCCGGAATTTGTGCTGGCCACCATCCACAGGGCTGAGAATACCAACGAACCCACCAGGATGAACAAGATCCTGTATGCATTGAACAAGCTCTCAGACACGATTCCAGTGGTGTTCCCCGTCCATCCGCGCACACGGAAGCTCCTGGATTCAGGCAATTATCCGCAACTATCAGGGCAGATCCGACAGATCCGTCCGATGGGCTACCTGGAGATGCTCCACCTGTTGAATGCATGCCGAATGGTGCTGACCGACAGCGGGGGGCTGCAAAAGGAAGCCTACTTTTTTGAGAAGCCATGTATCACGGTCCGGGAAGAAACCGAATGGACCGAACTGGTCGAGGCCGGTTACAACAAGGTCTGCGGCACCGATCCGGATGCCATCCTGGCCGCATCAGCACAATTCCTGAAGCAGGCACCGCATTTTGTGAACGGACTTTACGGAAACGGAAATGCCGCTGAGATGATTACAGCGGCATTCCTGGACTCATAGCTGTGCTGATTAGACATAGCCCTGTGCAAGCATGGCATTGGCCACCTTGACAAAACCACCGATATTGGCGCCCTTCACGTAGTTGATGAAATCCCCTTCCTTGCCAAAGGTTAAACAAGTCTTGTGGATATTGATCATGATGTTGTGCAAACGCTGGTCCACCTCCTCGCGGGTCCATGACAGCCTCAGGGAGTTCTGGCTCATTTCGAGTCCCGAGGTGGCCACACCGCCGGCATTGGCTGCCTTACCGGGTCCGTATAGGATCTTGTTGTGCAGGAAAACCTCCACGGCCTCCGGGGTAGAGGGCATATTGGCCCCTTCCGAAACGCAGATGCAGCCGTTCTTGACAAGGGCTTTGGCCTCTTCCTCGTTCAATTCATTCTCGGTGGCACATGGCAGGGCGATGTCGCATTTCTCCATCCAGGGACGGGAAGTGCCTTCCACAAATTTACAGCCGTAATGGTCGGCATACTCACGGATGCGACCACGCTTGATGTTCTTCAGGTTCATCACAAAATGAAGCTTTTCGGTATCAATGCCGTCCTTGTCATAGATATAGCCGTTGGAGTCAGACAGTGTCACTACCTTGCCTCCCAGTTCAATGACCTTCTGGGTGGCAAACTGGGCCACATTGCCGGATCCGCTGATAGACACGGTTTTTCCTTTGAAGCCTTCGTTGATGGTGGCAAGCATTTCCTGGGCAAAATAGACGGTGCCATAGCCGGTGGCTTCCGGGCGAATGACGCTTCCGCCATATTCCAGGCCCTTTCCGGTAAACACACCGGTAAACTCGTTCTTGATGCGTTTGTATTGCCCGTACATGAATCCGATCTCACGACCGCCCACGCCAATGTCACCGGCCGGAACGTCCGTATCCGGACCGATGTGGCGGAACAACTCGGTCATCAGGCTCTGGCAGAACCGCATCACCTCGTTGTCGCTCTTCCCCTTGGGGTCAAAATCACTTCCGCCCTTCCCGCCACCAAGTGGCAAGGTGGTCAGGCTGTTCTTGAAGACTTGCTCAAAGGCAAGGAATTTCAGTACGCCGAGATCCACCGTGGGGTGAAACCGCATACCACCCTTATAGGGTCCGATGGCGCTGTTCATCTCGATCCGAAAGCCGCGGTTGACTTGAACATCTCCCTTATCATCTATCCAGGGGATACGGAACATGATCACCCGCTCGGGCTCTATCATCCGCTCAAATACTTTCGCCGCCTTATACTTGGGGTTTTCTTCAAGAAAAGGAATAATGGTCTCGGCCACTTCCTGAACGGCTTGGTGAAACGCTCGCTCCGAAGGGTTTTTGGCGATCACATAATCCATGAATTTTTTTACTTGTGCATCCATTTGTTATCAGTTTTTGGGTTAGAATAATGCATTCACAAAACAATTTTAGCCGAATTTCAGGCCCAAACGTATATTTTTAAAAAACATATTTATTTTTCTTTTTTCTTGCATTTATCAAATATTTTATTATGGCTGGAGCGGAATTATTTCCGCTTTATGAAGAATTATTCGAAATTTGTATCGTTCCATTGCCAGGGGCTTTATGCCCGCAGGCAGAATCGATAAACCCACAGGCAGATGACGGACCCCAAGGAGATCAATACCCCGCAGAAAGATGAAAACAGGTCCGGTGTCACTGGCACCGCCGGCGTTAACGACCTGGGCCATCCGGTTCCCATCAGCCAGGATGAGATCCAGAAGATCCTGGCAGAAAAAACGGAACGGCTGAAGGAATTGGGGGCCATCAACAAGACGACCGCCATCCTGAAGGAAGAAAAGCCAATTCCCGATATGCTCAGGGAGATCGTCCAGTTCCTGCCCCCGGCATGGAAGCACCATGATGATGCGGTGGCCCGCATAAAATACGGGGAGGATAAGTTCCACAGCTCTTCCAGGTTCATGGAAACCCGCTGGTTCCAGCGCAAAACCTTTGAAACGATAGACGGCAAGGAAGGGATCATCGAGGTGTTTTACCTGAAAGAACATCCGGAGGTTGATGAAGGGCCGTTTATCATTGAGGAACGTCACCTGATAAACAACCTTTCGAGCCTGATTACCGGTTACCTGAATACCCACATCGGAAAATCCCTGCTGAAAAAAGTGGCCCCTCCCAAAATTCCGGCAGAGGAGGTAATGGCAGAACGGGAACATTCGGCCATGAGCCGACAGTTGCTTCAGAAGTTCCTCAATAAGCACAACTCCGACCGGGACATTTACCACGACCTGATGCAATACAAGGTAAGGGAGATCCTCCTGGTGGCGAACCTCTACGATGCCTACATCATTGAGCAGGAAGGGCGCTTCTTCGAGCAGGTGACCGGGGAGTACTACCAGCTGAACCTGTCCTCTGCCCCGCGCATCACCGGGGTCTCCACCCCGGAAGAGGCCCTGGAAAAGATGCAGGAGAAACATTTCGACATGGTCATCGTAATGATGGGGGTCGAAAAGTCCACCCCCATCCAGCTCAGCCGCATCATCAAGCAGATTTACCACAACATACCCATCTTCATGCTGTTGAACAACAACAGCGACATCGCCATGTTTGAGGACGGAAACAAGCCCATCAATTCCATCGACAAAGTGTTTGTATGGAACGGGGATTCCAAGGTGTTTCTGGCCATGGTCAAGTACAATGAGGACCGCATGAACGTGGAGAATGACATCCGCATCGGGATGGTTCGTGTGATCCTGCTGGTGGAAGACTCCGCCAAGTACTATTCACGCTACCTGCCCATACTTTATTCCATCGTTATTGAGCAGACCCAGCACCTGATCGAGGAGGTCAACACCGATGAGCTCTACAAACTGCTCAAAATGCGCGTCCGGCCGAAGGTGCTGCTGGCATCCAACTACAGTGATGCCATCACCCTGTTTAACAAATACAAGGAGAATCTGCTCTGCCTGATCTCTGACGTGAAGTTTGAGAAGGACGGGAAACTGGACGAAAATGCCGGGCTCGACCTGGTGTCATATGCCAAGGCCAGCATTCCGAACCTTCCAACCGTACTCCAGTCATCCGACCCTGAAAACGCCCAAAAGGCATACCTGCTAAAATCCACCTTTGTCAACAAGAACTCTGAAACACTTAAACAGGACCTGCAGAGTTTTATCAATTATTACCTGGGATTCGGTCACTTTGTGTACAAGGATGAGGAGGGCCGGAAAGACATCGCAGTGGCCCGGTCGATGAAGGAATTCCAGACCCATCTGAAGACCATCCCGGAGAAATCCCTGATCTATCATGCCAAGCGCGACCATTTCTCCCATTGGCTGATGGCCAGGGGGGAGATCCAGATCGCCAAACGCATCAAACCCCTGAGGGTGGAGGATTTCACCTCCCCCGGCAGTTTACGGGAATACCTGATCGGTGTGATTGAACAATGCATACATGACAAGCAGAAGGGCAAAGTGATCAATTTTGAGGAGAGTGCCTTGCTTGACGAGACCAATGTGGTTAGCCTGGCACCGGGTTCTTTGGGTGGCAAGGGCCGCGGACTGGCCTTTATAAATATGATCATCAATAGCTTTGACTTCTCGGAACTGGTCCCCGAAATCCGGGTCCGCACCCCGAAAACCTCCATCATCGGCACGGAGGAATTTGAGCGGTTTATACAGAACAACGACCTGTACAACGAGATCTACAAGGAAACCGACTACGAAACCGTCAAAAAGCGCTTTCTGGAGGGCCGGCTGACAGACACCTTGCGAAAGCGGCTGAAAGCCTACCTTTCCATCATCGAAAAACCCCTGGCCATAAGATCGTCCAGCCTGTTCGAGGACTCGCTGATGCAACCCTTTGCCGGAATCTTTGATACCTTTTTGCTGCCCAATAACCACCCAGACCTGAATGTCAGGCTGGAACAGACCATGAATGCCATCAAGCTGGTGTTTGCATCCATTTTTTCGCCCACCGCATCTGCCTATTTCAAGGCTGTCAACTACAAGATCGAAGAGGAGAAGATGGCGGTCATCATACAGGAAGTGGCCGGCAAGCTTTATGAAGAATCCTTCTACCCACACATCAGCGGCGTGGCCCAGTCTTACAACTTCTACCCCTACTCCTATATGAAACCGGATGAAGGCTTTGCCTCCATGGCCGTGGGTCTGGGAAAATATGTCGTGGAGGGGGAAAAAACCTATCGCTTCTCCCCGGTACACCCCCAGCTGGAGATTTATACGCCGAAGGACCTTTTTAAGAACTCCCAGGTGCACTTCTATGCCATAGACATGAAGAAAAAAGAACTCAACCTGCTGGAGGGAGAGGATGCCGGACTAATCAAGCTGGAGATCGACAAGGCCGAGCAACACGGGACCCTGAAACACTGTGCCTCGGTATATGACTTTTCCAGTGAGCGGACCATCCCGGGAATCACCGAGGCAGGGCCACGGGTAGTGAACTTCGCCAACATTCTGAAATACGACTATATCCCACTGCCAAAGACCATAGAGGTGATCCTCGACATCATATCCGAGTCCATGGGCACCCCAATCGAAATAGAATTCGCCGTAGACCTGAACAAGGACAAAGAGGGCCGGGCATCCTTCTACCTGCTGCAGATCAAGCCCCTGATAAAGAACATCATCGATGCCGACATCCACATCGACCGGATCGACAATGACCGCCTGCTGCTTTATTGCGAGAACGGCATGGGCAACGGCAGAATCGATGACATCAGCGACGTGATCTATGTGGACATGGAGCAGTTCGACCAGCTGAAAACCGAAAAGATGCGCGATGAGATCGACATGCTGAACAAGGCAATGGCCGAAGAAAACCGTAAGTATGTGTTGATTGGTCCCGGACGCTGGGGCACCCGTGACCGCTTCATCGGAATCCCCGTGGTTTGGTCACAGATATCCAAGGCCAAGATCATCGTCGAAGTGAGCATGGAGGAATTCCCACTGGATGCCTCCCTGGGCTCCCATTTTTTCCATAACGTAATCTCGATGAATGTCGGATACTTCAGCGTGAAGCACAACGACCTGATCGATTACATCAACTGGGAGGTGTTGAAAACGGCGAAAGTCGTGAACAAGACGAAATATTTCAAACATGTCCGCTTTGACACCCCCATGGAGATTATCATGGACGGGAAAAAGCGCAATGCGCTGATATACCACAAACCAAAACCCCCGGAAGAGGACCTATGAACCAGGTTTCAAAATACAAATACAACGAGCAGTACGCCACGGATACCTTTGAATTCCGGGAGATATCCTATCAGGACCTGATGCAAAGGCGCATCATCAACGTGCTGCTGATTTGCAGCAACTACGATGCCTTTATGCTGGAAGAGGACGGGCGCATCAACGAAAAGATCTTTCTGGAATACACCTCGAAAAACCTTCGTTATCCCCCGCAGTTCACACAGGCCAGCTCCTCGGAAGAGGCCTTTGAACTATTGAATGAGAAGGACTTCGACCTGGTGATCACCATGCTCAATGTGGGAAAGATCGACGCCTTTGAAATGGCGAAAAAGGTGAAGAAGCGCTACCCCAAGATTCCGATCGTGGTGTTGACCCATTTCTCGCGGGAGGTGTCCATGAAACTGGCGAACGAGGACCTTAGCTCTATCGACCATGTGTTCTCCTGGCTGGGCAACTCCAGCCTGCTGCTGGCGATCATCA
>SLSG01000324.1 GCA_007130545.1 Bacteroidales bacterium
AAAAATTGATTCCCGGAAACATGTAAGCCATGGAGTTTTATCTGATCATGGGACTGGGACTTATTGCCCAGGGACTTTTCAGTGCCAGGTTCATCATACAGCTGACCAGGTCTGAGGCGGAAGGGAAGGTGGTTTCCCCGGCGATGTTCTGGAAGCTGAGCCTGCTGGCATCCTTTCTGCTGATCATATACGGTTTTCTGAGGAATGACATCGTCATTGCCGGGGGTCAGCTGATTTTGTATTATATATACATCCGCAACCTGCAACTAAAGGGGGAATGGCAGAAGCTGTCACGGTTTTTAAGGACCGGTTTCTCGCTGCTTCCTGTGATGCTGCTGCTGTGGCTGGTGGCTTTCTCGCCTCCATCCTTCAATGCCCTGCTGAACAACCCCGACATTCCTTTGCTGTTGCTGACGTATGGAACTGTCGGGCAGGTGGTGTTCACCCTTCGTTTTGTGGCGCAGTGGATCCACTCGGAAAAGCGGCAGGAATCAAGCTTCCCCTCCTCGTTCTGGATGCTCAGCCTGGCAGGTGCGCTGATGATTATCGGCTATGCTGTGCTCAGGCAGGATGCCGTGCTGTTTATCGGGCAGTTTTTCGGCATATTGGTATATTCACGGAATTTGTATCTCCATTTTTCACCCCAGCCCAAAATGAAAACACAGACCCTGAGCATTGTGGAAAGGGTCAGGAAACACCGCATGGTTCTCCTGCTCGCCCTGGTGACATTCGCCCTGCTGTTTAACCTGAATGACTGGTCGGTCAGGGAATCCACAGAAGCCCGGTACGCCCAGGTTTCCAAGGAAATGCTCGACAGCGGGGACTATATGCATCCCCGGCTGATGGGCATCAGGCATTACCACAAGCCTCCGCTTACCTATTGGGTAACAGCCTTCTCGTACAAAATATTCGGTGTGAACGGGCTTGGTGCCCGGTTTTTCCTTCAGATCGCCATACTTCTGCAGATCCTGACCGTATTCGGCATCGCAGGCATCCTGCTTGGCAACAGGCGCTATGCCTTTTATGCGGCCCTGCTGTATTTCTCCCTTCCGGGGGTGGTGATGTCGGGGCGGGCACTGACGACGGATGTATACCTGACAAGTTTTGTCCTGCTCGCGGTATATTCCTGGCTGAAATATGCAAGGCGTGACGGAAACGGCTGGCTGCTGCTGTTTTACTTGTCTGTCGGATTAGGGTTCTTTACCAAGGGACCGGTGGTTTTTATTTTTCCTGCCTTCATTCTCCCCGGAGCATGGCTTAGCGGGTTCAGGCCTCCCAGGAATCCGATGCTGCACCTTGCCGGTCTTGGCTTAATGCTTATTGTCGGATTGTCATGGTTCGTATACCTGTATGCCCAGGACCACCGCTTCCTGGATTATTTTCTGGTAAGGCATACCCTGGAACGCTTTGCCACGGATGTTTTTTTGCGTAGTGAACCCTGGTGGTACTACCTTGCAATAATTCCCGCACTGAGCCTCCCCTGGGGAATCCTGCTGATCACACGCTTTTTTCGCTTCAGGGAACTCAGGAAGGATGGCGGACTGATCTTTCTGCTCTGGGTGGCGGGTCCGACGTTCTTCTTCTCCCTGAGCCAGTCCAAGATGTTGCTGTATGTGTTGCCGGTATACGCCGGCATCGCCATTGGGGCAATCTGGGCCTGGTCCCGCATGGAGATCAGCGGACAGAAGCGCTGGGGAACAGCCCAGCTCTTCATTCACCTTGGCGTGATCGCCGGGGTGATGCTGTTTCCGCTGCTTGAACCAGCGATTACCTATTCTGCCAAGGTTTATTTCTTTATGGTGGTCACGGCTTCGGCGATCATATCCCTTAGGTTCACGCCGGTAGGCGCTCAGGAAAAACCAGTGCTGGCAGCCGCCGTGCTGATGTTCGGACTGACCCTGGTTTCGCCATACATACTTGCCGGCAACCCGGAAAAAGTGAAAGACACCAGGCGGGTAGTGGCCTTTATCGAAGAAGAATTGCCCGATACAGAGACTATCCTTATTTTTAACCGCAGGCTGGCATCCATCCCTTTTCAAACCGGGAAAAACATCGTATCCCTGTATTACGGCGACCACACCCTGAACAGGGAAGTGCAGTTTGAGCCGGACGACCGGTGGAAGGAGAATCTTGTAAACCTGAAGCAGGAGCCGGAGCGGCTGGGCGAACTTATCGGAAAGAACACCGTGATGCTTGTCAGCAGAAGACATGGCCTGCCAGAGGAGTTCTCAGAACCCGCAACCCGGTATCAAAAAATCCTAACAATAGACGGCTGGCAGATTTACCATTAAATTCAAAACCCCCTCCAAACAGTCGTTCGAAGGGGGTTTGAAGTACCCGGAGCCGGGATCGAACCGGCACGATATTGCTATCATTGGTGTTTGAGACCAACGCGTCTACCAATTCCGCCATCCGGGCCGGTGAATGAATGGAAGCGCTTGTTCAGCCCGCAAATTTAACACATTCATTCGGATACTGCAAAAAAAACCGGAATTTCAAGGAAGGTGCTAGCCCGGGTTTCTTAATTTATGCCTAATTTTGCCGGAGCGCCCCCGAATTGATTTCACCCAAAAACGGATCCCCATGCCCACAAATGTGAAGCTCTTTACAGGCACCGCCACCCGTTACCTTGCAGAGAAGATTGCGGAAGAATACGGAAAACCCCTTGGCAAGGAGATCGTTTCCCGGTTTTCTGACGGGGAGGTACAGACATCGTTCGAGGAAACCCTGAGGGGCAATGATGTTTTTATCATCCAAAGCACCTTTGCCCCGGCAGACAACATCATGGAGCTGCTTCTGATGGTTGATGCGGCAAGGCGCGCATCTGCCAACCAGGTAGTTGCCGTGATCCCTTACTTCGGGTACGCCCGGCAGGACCGCAAGGACAAACCCAGGGTCTCGATCGGTGCGAAGCTGATGGCTAATCTGCTGATGGCTGCAGGCGCCAGCCGCCTCATCACAATGGACCTGCATGCGGACCAGATCCAGGGGTTTTTCGATGTTCCGGTAGACCACCTTTACGCTTCTGCCATTTTCGTGCCCTATATCAAGCAGCTGAACCTGCCCAACCTGGTCATGGCATCGCCGGATACCGGCGGAACACGACGTGCGGCAGCTTACGCCAAATTCCTGAAAAGTGAACTGGTGATCTGCTACAAGCAGCGTGAAAAGGCCAACGAAGTGGAGCGCATGATGCTGATTGGGGACGTAAAAGGGAAGGACGTGGTGCTGGTAGACGACATCATTGACACCGGCGGCTCCATCGTAAAGGCAGCGGAGATGATGATACAGCATGGGGCCAATAGTGTCCGGGCCATATGCACCCACCCGGTCTTCAGCCGGAACGCCTATGAATTGATCAGCAACAGCGTACTTGATGAGGTGCTGGTTTCCGATACGCTGCCCCTTCGCAAGGAAAGCCCTAAAGTCACCGTACTTAGCTGTGCAAAGCTTTTCGCAGACGTGATTCAGCGGGTGCACAACCACGAGTCCATCAGCACCCATTTTGAGTTTTCCACCATTTTGTGAATTTAAAATATTATCTTTGCACCCTTGTTTTGCGGAGGCAGGGTGCCTCTGTGCGTACCACATTTTAATTTTTTATCAATGAGAAAAGTATCTGTGAGCGGTTCTCTTCGCGAGAACGTAGGGAAAAAAGATGCTAAGCGCCTTCGCCGCGAAGGCCTGGTTCCGTGTGTGATTTACGGTGGAAAGGAACAACTGCAATTTGCCACGCCGGCCAGCAGCTTTAAGGACATTGTTTACACCCCCCTTTCCTGCATCATCAAACTGGATGTGGACGGAAAAAAATTCGATGCCATTTTGCAGGACATTCAGTTCCATCCGGTGAATGACAAGATTCTTCATGTCGATTTTCTGGAGATTTTCCCGGATAAGGAAGTGAAACTCAGTGTCCCGATCAAGGTAGTCGGCAGCAGTCCCGGAGTCATCAAGGGCGGAAAGATGCAGACCAAGTTGAGAAAACTCGTGGTACAGGCACTGCCGGGCGATCTTCCCAACGAGGTCGAGATCAATATCTCCAAACTTGAGATTGGCGACGCGGTTAAAGTGGGGGATCTTTCCCTTGGCAAGATTAGCTTTGTAGACCCCGCTTCCTCGGTTGTTGTGATGGTGAAATCCGCACGTGCGGCCATGATGGCACCTGTGGGTGACGAGGATGAAGAAGGAGAAGAAGGAGAAGAAGGAGCAGAAGGAGCAGAAGGAGCAGAAGGAGAAGCCGCCGAAGGTGAAGCCAGTGAAGGATCCGGGGAACCAGCATCCGACAAAAAATCTGAATAAGCCTCATATTGAAGTATCTGATTGCTGGCTTGGGGAACATCGGCCCCGACTATGCTGAAACACGCCATAATATCGGGTTTATGGTGGCCGACAGGCTTGCCCAAAAACACGAGGCCGTGTTCTCTCCCGCCCGTTACGGGGACAGGGCCGTTTTCCGGCATAAGGGACGCAGCTTTGTTTTGTTGAAGCCTTCGACCTATATGAATTTGAGTGGGCGCCCGGTCTATTACTGGATGGAAAAGGAGAAGATCGAACTTTCCAACCTGCTCGTGGTTACCGACGATCTTGCCCTCCCAACGGGTACCCTTCGCCTGAGGGCCAAAGGGGGTGCGGGAGGGCACAACGGACTGAGCAGCATCATAGACCTTTTGGGAACGAACGAATTCGCCAGGTTGCGCTTCGGGATCGGCAGCGACTATCCGAGGGGGTTTCAGTCCCAGTACGTATTGGGGAAATGGGATCCGGAGGAGATGGAGGTGGTCGGACCCGCACTGGAACTGGCATGCGAGATTGCGCTCGGCTTCGGGATGCAGGGGGTGGAGCGGACCATGAACCTTTACAACAAACGGAAATGAACCGGCCTTTGGTGCGTGTCACCTGTGCCGTGATCATCCGGGAAGGCAGGGTTTTTGCCGCCCGACGCGGGAAGCAGTCCAGACAAGCCCTGAAATGGGAGTTCCCCGGTGGCAAGGTGGAGCATGGCGAGACCGACGAGGAATGCCTTCAGCGGGAACTGGCCGAGGAGTTGAGCATGAAGGTGCATATCCTGCAACGCCTGCCGTCTCACATCCACCCCTATGAGGACTTTACGATTGAGTTGCTCCCTTTTCTGTGTGAGCTGTTAAGCTTTCATCATGAAAACCGGGAACATCACGAAACGGCCTGGCTCCGGCCGGATGAACTGTCTGCGATGGACTGGACCGAAGCCGATGTGCCCCTGGCAGCTTTTATCAAAGAACACCTGTTTTGAATTCCCTGTCCCGCCCTTCCTCATAAAGCCGAATCCAGTTGATCAGCCCCAAAACGGCCAGCACGAGAAAAACCGTGAACTGAAAACTCGTGAACACCAGTCCCTTGATGAAGTACAAAGGAATGGAGATGATGTTCCCGGCGATCCAGTAGATCCAGTTCTCGATCTTTTTCCGGGCCATATACCACATGGCAATCAGGAAGATAGAAGTGGTGAAGGAGTCGATGTAGGGGATATATGACTGCATATAGGCAGTATCGTCCTGCTTGACCAGAAAAATCAGTCCGAGAATCAATCCGAACAGCACCGGGATCATCAGGATCCCCTGGGCCTGCTGGCGCAGCGTATTCCACCTGATCGGCCTGACCCTCTTCCGGGCATCCCTGCGCGTCCACATATACCAGCCATAAATGCTCATGCCGGTATAAAACAGGTTGATTCCCATGTCGGCGTATAGCTGTATCCCAAAGCAGATGTAGATGTAGATCGTGGTGCTTATGATTCCCGTCGGATAGACCAGCAGGTTGGCCTGGCGTGCGAACCACACGCTGATAATTCCGAACAGCACTGCCACGATCTCCAGCCTGGTCGAAGCCATCATGTTTTCGTAAAACAACTCAAAAAAGGCGGTCCAGTCCATCGGTTATTATAGCTTTAAAGGTTACTCTCCGGCCAGGGGGGACAGAAAAGAGGGGGTAAAGGTAAAGAAAAATAAAAAAGTCATAACCTCCCCGGCATTTATGCGTATACCACATAAATTGTTAGTGGAAAATACGTACTTTGTACTCCCTTTTTGTTCCTGATGAAGCAACGCAATGCGAACCCGGTTTCAGCAGCCCTAAAAGAAGCCAGCGGTGTCAGACGGATGAACCTGCATCCGATCACACTGGCTTTCCGCGACGGGCGTGAATCCGAATTCCTGTCAAAATATTTCCGGGATTCCCTGATTCAGTTCCGGGTTTCCTTTGTTTTGCTTGCTGCCCTGTACGGGGTGTTTGGCTTGCTCGACACCATGGTTGTTCCCATGTATCAGGAAGTGTTTTTTCTCGTCAGGTATACAGTGGTGGTTCCATTCCTTTGCATTGTGCTGGCCCTTTCCTTTTTTACGTTTTTCAAAGGCGTATGGCAGTTGCTGGTGTTTATTTCTTTTGTGCTGGGAGGAGCCGGAATTGGCCTGATGCTGGTGTTGGTCCCGGATAATTACGCTTATTATGGCGGGATGATGCTTGTGTTTACCGCCGGGTATTTTTTTATCAAACTTCGCTTTCTGATGGCTACCATCGGAGGCTGGCTTATCCTGATATTATACAATATCGGAGCAGTTTTTTATTCGGATACCAGTCCGTTGATTATTGTCAATAACAACTTTTTTTTCATTTCGGCCAATTTGATCGGGATGTTCGCAGCTTACTACATCGAGTATTTTGCCCGGCGGGACTTTTTCCTGAACAAACAGCTGGACAGCCGCAAAGCAGAGGTGGAAGAAGCGAACCGGACCCTGGAACGGAAGGTAAAGGATCGTACCAGCCAGCTGAACGAGGCCAAGGAGCGGGCGGAACAATCCGACAAGCTGAAATCTGCCTTTCTGGCCAATATGAGCCATGAGATCCGCACCCCAATGAACGGCATCCTTGGGTTTTCGCAGCTCCTGCTGGAAACAGATGACAGAGAAGAATTGACGGAGTTCATCGAGGTCATCAACAAGAACGGCAACCACCTGCTTGCCCTGATCAACGACATCATTGACATTTCCAAGGTGGAGGCCGGCATGCTTTCCCTGAGCGCAAATGAGTTTTCGGTGAATGAGTTGCTGGATGAGGTCAATGAGCTGTTGCTGAAAGACAATCATGTAAGTGGGCGCCGTTTTGACCTGCGCAGCAAGTACGCACTGGACAAAGGGCAGGACATTATTGTTTCGGATCGCACCCGCTTGAAACAGGTGCTGATCAATCTGGTCGGCAATGCCTGCAAATTCACTTATAAGGGATATGTGGAAGTCGGATATGCCGTACACGAGGAATTCCTTGTCTTCTACGTGAAGGACACAGGGGTGGGCCTGGATTACGACCAGCAGCAATATATCTTTGAACGGTTCATGCAGGCCACCATTGACCATCGGCCCAAGCACGAGGGAACCGGTCTGGGCCTGGCCATCTCCAAGGCATTTGTGAACCTGTTCGGGGGGGAGATTTGGGTGGAGAGCGAACCCGCCGGGGGCTCGGTTTTCTGCTTCACCCTTCCCCTAAGGAAAGACGGCAGAAGCATCATTAAACGTCACCAAAAAAACAATATTCCAATGGAATTCAACTGGAAAGACAAGGTCATACTTGTGGCAGAGGATGTAACCACCAATTTTCTGCTTATCAAGACGGCGCTGAAGCGGACCGGGGTTACCCTTGTCTGGGCAAAGAACGGGAAGGAAGCGGTCGAAGAATGCAAAAAAGACCAGCAAATCGACCTGGTGCTGATGGATGTCAGGATGCCCGTAATGAGTGGATTTGAAGCCACCCCGCTGATCCGGAAAATGCGGCCGGAGCTTCCCGTAATCGCCCAGACATCTTATGCGATGGACGGCGACCGGGAGAAAAGCATAGAGTCAGGCTGCACCGATTATATTGCCAAACCTTTCAATATAAAGGAATTTATAGAATTGATCGCACAATACCTCGACAAAAAAGAAACGGCTTAAACCATACCGGATTAATGGAAGAGATTCAGGCACATCAAATATCATTGCTGTTCGTAGAGGACAATGAGACCATACGGGCCCTTTACCAGAGGCGTCTTTCCAAGCGCGTCCAGCAGTTCTTTGTGGCGGAGAACGGGCAGGAGGGAATGGAAATCTACAGGGAACACAAGCCTGACCTGGTGATTACCGATATCAGCATGCCCATTATGAACGGGCTGGAGATGATCAGGAACATCAAGGAGTTCGACCCCGAGGTGAATGTCATCGTGATGTCGGCCTACAGCATAAAGGAATATTTCCTGGAGGCCATCAATCTGGGGGTGAATGGCTACCTTGTGAAGCCTGTGGATCCAAAGAAACTGTATGCCCTGATCGATGAACTGGCAGGGAACATCCTGATGGAGAAAGCACTGGAGGAGAAGGAGCTCAAAAGAAGCATCGCCGAATCCAACCTGAAAAAATCCCTTGCGGAAAAAGACATCCTCCTGAAGGAAGTACACCACCGGGTGAAGAACAATATGCAGATCATTTCCAGCATCCTGAAAATGCAGGAAAGGCTGGTGGACGATCCCAGATTGAAAACCGTACTGGGGGAAAGCCAGAACCGCATCCGGTCCATGGCCCTCATCCATGAGAACCTCTACCGGAACGAAACCCTGGCAAACATCAAGTTCGGGAACTATGTGCAGAGCCTGACCAACAACCTCTCGCGCACTTACTCCGACCTGCAGGGGAAGGTAACTTTCGATTATGACATTGAGGACGTGTTCTTGCCCATTGACGTGGGTATCCCATGCGGATTGATTATTAATGAGCTGATATCCAACTCCTTTAAGCATGCATTCAAGGGCAGGGAAAATGGAAAGATATTTGTCGGACTAAGCATCGTCAACGGGAATGAATTCACCTTGAGCGTGGCCGATGACGGAGTCGGGATGGACGGGACCAGAACCATTGAAACCTCCGGCTCCCTCGGTATGCGGATTGTGTCGAAGCTGGTGCAGCAGATCGACGGGAACCTGGAATACGATTTTTCAGGAGGTACGAAATACACCATAAAATTTAAAAACCAATAATTGTCGGATATGCCAGCATTAAATATTCTTGTTGTGGAGGATGAGTTCCTTGTTGCAGCAGACATTGAAGAAAGCCTGATCAGCCTTG
>SLSG01000114.1 GCA_007130545.1 Bacteroidales bacterium
TAATACAATATGTTTTGAGGCCTGTTTTTCCTGTTCTTACAAATTTCGGGAACTTTGCCTGTCAGGGCATAGGACTCCATTGCCAAAAAAGTGAACGGGGCAAACAAATGTTGAAATTCCGGATCAGATTGTTGTAATATTTTTTTATGCCGGGATCACTACCTTCCCCAACATTCCGGAATCCATTATATTTACAGCAATCCTGATCATACATCAATTCTGATCCCATGGCATTACGAATAAAAACAATCGCCCACAGAAATGCGGAACCGGCTTTTATGGCCGCGGGCCGGAAAAGGCTGGACAAGCTATTCCCGAATGTATTTGAATACTTTGATGATGCAATACCCGGCGGTGGTGGCATTCCCGGCGGTGATGGCTCCCCGGACGTGATTTGTTTCCTGAGCGGGGGCTCAGAACAGGAGGCCATATCCGTCCTCAGCCCGGATAAACTTACCCTGCTGCTGGCCGGTTTCGAGGACAATGCCTTTGCTGCAGCCATGGAGGTGGTTGCCTGGGCGGGGAACAGGGGTGTGCCGGTGATGTTGGTTTCACTGCAGGAGGCAGAGGAAATCCAGCTCCCCGAAAAACTGGCTTTGGTTTGCAAAGCCTTGAAAAACCTCAGGGGGAAGAGAGCCGGACTGATCGGGGGAGTCTCTCACTGGCTGGTGGCTTCGGCCGTACATAAGGAGGTTGCACGGAAAGTGCTTGGGCTGGAAATTTTGCATCTTCCCTGGGAGGTTTTGCCGGATTATAAGGCGTTCCCCCCGGACCCTGAACTGCTGGAGGTTTTCAGGCAGCACCGGCCGGAAAAGCTGACCTCTGAGGCAGGCATCCTGGGTTTTCTGAAACAGGTGGTGAATGAACACAGGCTTGATGCAATGACCCTGGAATGCTTTACCATGGTAAGGGACCATGATATAACTGCCTGTTTGTCGCTCGGACTGCTGAACAGCCAGGGGTTCCCGGCAGGCTGCGAGGGAGACATGGTCAGCCTGGCCGGGATGATGCTGGCAAAGGAACTTACCGGGGTGGTCCCGTGGATGGCCAATGTGGCTGCCATCAGGGGAGGAACCATCCTGTTCGCGCACTGCACCGCACCGCTGAACCTGGTGGGCAGTTTTCAGCTTGACTCCCATTTTGAAACCGGGAAATCTGCCGCCATCAAAGGGGAAACAAACATGGACCAGGTTACGGTTTTTCGGATGAACGAAAAGCTAGACAAGGCCTTTGTGGCTGAAGGGAAAATCGTTTCCCGTCCCAGCCACGGGTTTGCCTGCCGCACCCAGAGCGAGGTCGCTTTGTCCCCATCCGATTATGAAAAAATAAAAAGCCACCCATTGGGCAACCACCACCTGCTGTTGCCCGGGAACCATAAGGATCTTTTGGAACTGGCCTGTCGGTATAAGGGGATTCAGGTCGTTTGGCAGTGAAAGGGGCTTATTTCCTCAAATCCCCTATATTCGGCACCTCTTTATTCAGAGCCCCGGGTTGCATCCCCGGCACTGTACGAATGCGCGCCGGTGCCTGCCAGCTGTCCCTTGTCTACAATCAGGTATTCTGACCTGATGGGTTGGCCTTCCAGCCAGTTCTCAAGAATCTCCCGAACCCCTGCCGCATACCTGGCCTGGGCCGAAAGGCTTGTGCCCGATGTGTGCGGTGTCATGCCATGGAACGGCATGCTGCGCCACGGGTGGTCTTTGGGTGCGGGCTGGGGGAACCAGACATCCCCGGCGTAACCTGCCAGGTGGCCTGACTCCAGGGCCCGGGCAATGGCATCCCGGTCACACAGCTTGCCGCGTGCCGTATTGACGATATAGGTGCCCCGCTTCATCTTCCGTATCATTTCCTCATCGATCATATGCTCGGTTTCGGGGTGCAGGGGGCAGTGGAGGGAAACCACATCGCTGATTTTCAACAGGGACTCCAGCTCCGGATGGAAAGTCAGTCCGATTTCCTCTTCCATCTCCGCAGGCAGACGGTGGCGGTCTGTATAATGCAGCTTGACATCGAAAGGCTTTAGCCTGCGCAGCACACCCAGTCCGATGCGCCCCGAAGCCACAATGCCTACGGTCATGCCCTCCAGGTCATAGGAACGTTCCACGCAGTCTGCAATGTTCCAGCCCTTGTTCACCACCACCTGGTAGGAGGGAATGTAATTCCTTACCAGGGCCAGGATCATCATTACGGTATGCTCGGCCACGCTGACGCTATTGCACCAGGTAACCTCCGCTACGGTAATGTGCTTTTTCATGGCCTCGTCCAGGTTCACATGGTCAGAGCCGATTCCTGCCGTAATGGCCAGTTTAAGGTTTTTGGCCTTTTGCAGCCTTTCCCGGGTGAGGTAAGCGGGCCAGAAGGGCTGTGAGATCACTACATCGGCATCTGGCAATTCCTTTTCAAACACGGAATCCGGTCCGCTCTTATCGCTGGTAACCACGAGCTGGTGTCCGGCTGCTTCCAGGAAATTTCTTAGTCCGAGTTCTCCTGACACGCTGCCAAGCAGTTCCCCGGGTTTGAAATCAATCTCCCTGGGTGTCGGGAGGGATTGTCCGTCGGGGTATTGCGAAAGTTCAGGGATGGTATCGCGGGCATAAGATTTGGGGTGTCCGTTTACAGGATCATCATACAAAACACAAAGAATTTTTGCCATGGGATCAAATTTTTAATTAGTCTTAATTAAAGATAAGAAAAAAACAAATGATTCCAAATAATGGCCGTGTAATCTTTTGGGGAACTATTGCCGGGTTGTTCTATGTAAACCGGGAGGTCCGGATCGAAAACGACGGTCCTGGCAATATGGAAAATGGATAGATGGCGTGTGCGGGAGAGGGCTCAGCGGATCAACTGCTTCCCGATTTGGTAGGCATCTCCAATTTTTTCGCCAATGCGGCGGTATTCCCTGGCGCCCCCGATATACACGAGCGGATCCATCGCTGCCGTGTCAAAAGACGCGGGGTCGTTGACATCCCTGAGTTTGTCGGTGTCCATGTGGATCTCGAGGATCTCCCCGGCAAAGTGGTTGGTAGTCCCGAATACCGAATGATTCACCAGGCGGCACTCAAAGTTCAGCGGGCATTCCCTGATGATGGGAGAGGGGATATGCCGTGAAGGCATTTTTGTGAGTCCGGATTCTTTAAACTTGTCCCGCTCTTTTCCCGAGGTGATGCCGCAGAAATCTGCTTCTACCATGATGGCCGCCGAGGCGATATTCACCGTGAAGTGTTTATTCTTAAGGATTTGTTTCCCGGAGAAGCCTTTCGTTCCTACCGAAACCCCCAATGTGGGCGGCGAGCTGGTGAGCAGGCTCACCCAGGCAATGGTCACGATGTTGGATTGTTCCATGTCTCCCGTCACCACCAGAGCGACCGGCAGGGGAAACATTGTCCTTTTGGGTCCGAATGAAGATTTCATTTCCGAAATGGGTTTATGGCAGGCTGCCGGGGCTAACGAATCTTTACCGGTTTCAGTTCTTCGAAGAAAATATCCCGGTTGGGCACCTCGATGTGCATCCCGGTAATCTGCATTTTGTTGTCGGTGTGGAAGGCCACCGTTCCGAACCCGAAAAAGGCGTGGGTGTGCTTCCAATGGATTTCCCAGACATCGTGGTGCCAGTGGCTAAGCGTGGCAGCCAGTCCGTCTGCATGTTCGAACCCCAGTTGCAGTTCCCCGTTCAGCAGTTGTACGGTTATTTCCCCGTATATGGCTGAATCATATGTTCCTGTATAGGCAGAAAGGGGCAGCGAAGGGCGGGTCCCTTCCACCCGGGCATTTTTAATGGCCGTCACCCTGGGGTCCTCCCCCCAGCGCTGGTTGGCCCGGGGGAGGGTTTCAGCGGACCAGTCCCGCGGTTCCATGCCCAGCAGGGTTTCCAGGGTATAATTGGTAATGGCGCCAATCGGGCTCTTCACGCCGTTCGTCAGCACGACCACTCCGATCTTTTCCTTTGGCAGCATGCGCACCTCCGAGATCATCCCGTCATAACCCCCGGTATGGCCCACGCTCAGCCTGCCATGGTAGTCGCTCAGCCCCCATCCGAGTCCATAGCCATTGAAATGCCGGTTGAAATCCTGCTCCCGGCCGTGGTCCACTACAAAGGTGGCGTGGGGGGTCCACATCTGGTTGAGTGACTGCCGGCTCAGCAGCGTGTCATCCCCGTGGATCCCATGGTTCATGTTAAGAATCATCCATTGTGCCACATCATGTACCGAGGATATTAGTCCGCCAATCGCCGCCACATGCTCCCAGTTTTCCCATTCGATCGGCACATTTACCCCGTCGACCAGCGCATGGGGCGAGGCGAAATTCCCTTTGGAGGGAAGGTCGGCGGTGCGGAGAATGGTACGGTCCATTCCCAAAGGCTGCAGGATGCGTTCCTGCACATTCTCCATCCAGGACTTGCCGGTCACCGCTTCAATGATCTCTCCGGCGGCCAGGTACATCAGGTTGGAATACCCATATCCGCTGCGGAACGGGAATGCCCGGGGCAGGTGCCTGGCGTTGCGCACCACTTGCCGGGCAGGGATATCCGATTTGTACCAGATCACATCCCCGCTGAAGGTGGCGAGTCCGATTCTATGACTAAGCAAGTCCCGTATCGTGGCCTCATTGGTCACATAATGGTCGAACAGTTCAAAGTAGGGAAGATGGCTCTTCACCTTGTCGTCCCACGTGATCTTTCCCTCGTCCACCATCATGGCCAGGACGGCCGCGGTGAAGGCCTTGGTGTTGGATGCGATGGCGAACAGGGTGTTTTCGTCTGGTGTGCCGGGCTTCCCGGCTTCCAGCGCTCCATATCCTTTGCTGAACACCAGTTCTCCATCTTTCACAATGCCGATGGCCATGCCTGGCAGGTTCCAGTCGTCAAGCACCCGCTGGTAATAGTTGTCAAGTTTTTCAAGGTTTAAATCAGGGGACTGGCATACGGCCAGGGATCCGGCCAGCATAAGGGCCAAAAGAGTAAGGATGTGTTTTTGCATCATAATTCCATTTGCGGGCTGAGGTGTTCAAATATAGGCAGATTCTCCCATACTCAAAAACCCCATCCGACGCATCGAAACAATGCGTGTACGAATATTTGGGGTCTATCTGCGGCCCCCGCCGACGATCTTCACAAGTTGTCCGGTTTCCACCCGGTCGCTCAGCTGCATATTGTTCAGGAAGGAAAACTCCTCCATTCGGTCCTGGGCAACACCCATGGTGCGGAATGCATCTGCGAGGGTTCCGGCCCGGTCGACCCTTCTGATAACAATTCGCTCAGGGTTCACGTCAATCTTTGACCGGTCGGTCAGTTTGGCAAAGCGATTCATGGTAGACTCAAAGTCTGGCAGGAAGCCATTGAAGTTTTCCTGCAGGGAGACCCCGTGAAACACGTAATAACTGCCGTCGTCGTCAATAAAGGTGGATAAAACGGAAATGGTTTGCTGCGCTCCCGTGTTCTGGTTTTGGGTTGTCTGGCCCGAGACCGCTTGAATGGCGGGCATCCCGTTGATGGTGGTCCTTCTGCTCTCCCTGACGTTCAGGTTCATCTGCTGAAGCGTGCCCTGGGCCGCCTCCGCCAGGGTGTTTCCCCGGGCAAAGGTAAAGATCATCAATGCATTTCCGTCGGGCGGCCCCATCCTTACCTGCATGGGCGAATTTTCCAGCTTCCAGTTTCGCGGGAAGGGGAATTGAAACAATAGTTCCGGGTGGTAAAAGGTATTTCCTTCCACGTATCCCTGCCTAGGGTCTTCGCCATACACCATCCCGTCAATTAACTGCAGGTAACTGTTGGTGTTTACTTTCCATTCCCGGGGACCCAGACTGTCTTTCCAGACCTGGGCCAGTTCGGTTACCGTGCCGTACCGGTCGCCGGGGTCGGGATGCGTAGACAGCAGGGTGGGGATTCCGGCGTGGTCGCTGGCCAGATTCATCCTTTCCAGGAGTTGGAAGAATTCTCCGAATTTCTGACTGTCGTAGCCGATCTTGGCCGTATATTCAACCCCGAGGCGATCTGATTCCCGTTCGTCGTCGCGGCTGTATTTCAGGAACAATAATTGCATGCCCTGCATGGCATAGGCACCATATTCCCGAAACTCCTCGAAGGCGATCATCCCGCCGATCAGCAGCAATTGTCCGAGCTGTTGCTTGGCCTGCCTGCTCACCGAGTGCCGCGCGGTAATATGACCCATTTCATGGGCAAGTACGCCCACCATTTCGGCCTCGTTGTTAAAATGGGCGAGGATGCCACGGGTAAAATAGATATACCCGCCGGGTACGGCGAAGGCATTGATGACCGGCGAATCCAGAATCCTGAAATGGTACTCCAGATTGGGACGGTGTGAAATCAACCCCATCTCAGTGCCCCTCTCCTCAATAAAGGCCAGCAGGGGTTCATTCTCGTACGCGCCGAATGTGGCCATCACCTGGGGGTCGTATTCCGCCCCCAGTTGGATCTCCTGGCGCTCTGACATCATCACCAGCTGCCGGTTGCCTGTGACCGGGTTGCGGGCGCAGGCCGTAATAAGCAGCGTGCCTGCCAGAAGGAAGTACACCCACAATGCGGACCGCGTACTTTTAAAAAACGGAGGTTTGCCTAATGAAGGGGAGAAAGGACGTGCCGGTTTCTCAGCCATTTTCTCTGTTGGGGAAGTGCTCGAATGGTTCATGTGCTTTGTAATTAAGCTTATCAGACTGTTAAGTTACGAAATTTTGGCCGTAAATAAGCCATCCCCGTCGTGTTTTTTAAGCGCGGACGGACTTTTTCCTTCGTTTCCAAATCAGGATTGCGACAATGGCTGCCAGCAGCCAGAGTGGCCAGATGCTGAAAAGGAAGAGCACTGCATCCACCGTCCCATTCCAACCTCGGTGCAGCGCCTGCTTCAGCTGTTCTCCGAAGCGATCCCTGTCGCCAGGTTCAAAGCGGAATTCCTTTTCACGTGTGAGCATCAGCTCCAGCGTGGAATAATCCACGCGGTCTTTCAGGTATCGCAGCCTGCCTTCCGTGCTGTCAATTTCTTCCTGAAGCTGGCGGATCCTGTTCTCCACTTCCAGGATTTCCTGTACAGTGTTTGCGCGCCTGAGCAGCTCCCGGTAGCGCTCCAGGTAGATACGCATGCTGGCAAGGCGGGTTTCCATGTCGATGAACTGTTCGGTGACATCGCGTGCATCCATTTCCCTGTAAAGCACCTGTACGCCCCCGCCTTCAAGGGCGGTGGACAGCGCATCGAAATTCCCGGCCGGCACCCGTATGCTCAGGTTGTAAGTGGCCTCCCGGTCGGTGTCGTGATAGCGTTCATTGGCATAATAGGCGTCGAAAGCGGTTACCAGGGAGTCGACGCGGAGGCGGGCCGCTTCCAGGTCGTTTACTTTCAGACCCATGCGGCCGTCACGGATGATCCGTTGCTTGTCCACTTCCCTGCCGGCCATCACAGGTTCACCGCCACCAGGAGCGGCCATTGCCTGCCGGGTCATGGGTGCGCCACCCTTATCCATGGCCACATAATGTTCTGCCATGGCTTCGGGGGGCAGGGATTTCTCCTCATCGGATCTCCCGCAGCCGGCAGATCCCAGCAGGACGGCACCCAGCCATCCGACCATAAAAAAGAATTGAATGCGTTTTTTCATCTGTATGGGTTTTACTAATAAACGCAACAATCCTGCCGGTATTGGAGCGGAAGACGGGTTGTAATCAGAACCGGATCGATGACCTTCGCTCCATGGGGGACTTTACGGTAAAAAAGGCCACGTCTTCCAGTGCGTGACACATATTGCACTGCTTGGTCAGGGCCTGGAAGCTTTCGTCGAACAACTGCCTGTCCCCGCTTTCTGCAGCTGCCTGCATGGCCGGCAGAGCAATGGTCATGAAATTTTCTGCCGAGGGGGCCCTCAGGGGACGACGCTGCAGTCCGTTTTCAATGGCCACCTGTATTTTTTCTGCCTGGTAGACGGCATAATTCCAGTTCTCATCTTCACCGGCCCAGTAGAGCTCGGAATACCGGTAATCTGTTTCCACCATGGCCATGTCGAAGCCTCTGAACTGGCCTTCAATCATTGCTGTTTTTTCTGCTTCACTGCCCCGGATCCATTCTCCCTGTGCGGGCTCGGGTGGCTGCTGGTTGCATGCGTGGAAAATGAAAGTGGCGGCGATTGCCATAAACAAGCTGGGAATAAGTTTGTAGTTCATAACATATTGATCTTTGGTGAATAGGTAGCATACACAAATATAGGAAAAACAGGAAATCCAGACTTTGAACAACAGCTAATTCAAAGCGTTTAAAAATAGCTTATGAGAGAATTTGTACGCGGCAATTTCTGGAGGGATTTCCCGGGTCCGCTTTTCATGCTGGCCCCGATGGAGGACGTCACCGATACGGCTTTCCGGGAGCTGGTGCTCAGGATGAGTAAGACCGGCAGCCTGCATGTGCTGTTTACCGAGTTTGCCTCGACCGACGGGATCTGCCATGAGCGGGGGAGGGATTCGGCGGTGCAGCGCCTGGTCGTTTCATCGGGTGAAAGGAAGTGGCTGCAACAGAAAAACGTGAAGCTGGTGGCACAGATCTGGGGAAGCCGGCCGGAGAAATTTGCAGAAGCCCTGAAATACATCGCCGGGCATTTTCAATTTGACGGGATCGACATCAACATGGGCTGCCCGGTGCGCAAAATCGTTGCGCAGGGTGGATGTTCGGCGCTCATTGACAATGAGCCCCTGGCACGGGAGATCATCCATGCCGTGCGGGAGGCGAGCAATCTGCCCGTCAGCGTTAAAACACGTCTGGGAGTCAAGGAAGTGGACACCGAACGCTGGATGGGTTTTCTGTTGGGCCAGCCGGTCGATGCCATTATTCTGCACGGGCGCACCCAGAAGCAAATGTCTGACGGACTGGCCGACTGGGGCGAGATCGGGAAGGCGGCGCGGCTGCGCGACCAAATCGCCCCACATATAAGGCTTGTCGGCAATGGGGATGTAGGCTCATTGGACGAAGCCTGGCAGAAAACAAGCGATTACGGACTGGATGGTGTCATGA
>SLSG01000003.1 GCA_007130545.1 Bacteroidales bacterium
CCATTAAAGTAAAACTCAAGGAAAGCGATGTGCAGCAACTCAGGGAGGTGGCCAAATCATTTGGCAACCAGCCCGGTGAGCTGATCAATGTGCTGCACAAGGCACAGGAGATCTTTGGCTATCTTCCGGCCGAGGTGCAGGAAGTGGTTGCCCAGGAAGTGAATGTTTCCGTGGCCAAGGTGTACGGGGTGGTTACTTTCTACTCCTTCTTTACCATGCTGCCAAAGGGGCGTTTCCCGATCTCCATCTGTACAGGTACCGCCTGCTATGTCAGGGGCGCGGAAAAAGTCCTGGAGGAATTCAAGCGCATCCTGAAGGTGCCTGTCGGGGAAACCACCGCTGACGGCAAATTCTCCATTACCTGCCTGCGTTGCGTGGGTGCATGCGGACTGGCACCGGTGGTGATGGTCGGTGACAAGACCTATGGCCGCGTGACGACCGACGGGGTGAAGGACATCCTGAAGGAATACGAAGAGGAATAATACGCGATCATTCTTTTTGAGTCGAAAGGCGGGGGGTTATCCTCCCGCCTTTTTTGCCTTGTATCCTTGTCGGATAAGGTAGTCCAGCACTTTGTCCCGTACATCCCCCTGAAGCAGAATCTCCCCGTCCTTTACGGAGCCACCGACCCCGCACCTGGCCTTCAATTCCTTACCCAGGGTTTCCAGGTCTCCTGTTTGTCCGACAAATCCCGTCACCAGGCTCACGGTTTTTCCACCCCGGCCTTTTTTCGAGAGCTGCACTTTCAGCTGCTGTTGCGCCGGTTCCAGTGTAGCAGGGGCTTCATTAGGAAGATCCAGGTTCAGGTCCGGATTCGTACTGTATACGATATTGTGCAGGGTCCTTTTTTCCTTTTTTGGCATGGTCCGGGGTTTTAGGGGACAAAGATCAGAAAGTTTTCGCAATTAATCCAGCCGTGGCTTTTGTAGATAAACCCGCCTTGTTGATGGTAGAAAAACCATAAAAAAATTTAATATTTCGGCCTGAAGTGGATTTTTTTAGCTTCTTTTTGTATCTTGGTTCACGGGACGAATCCCCCGCCAAACCTGTACCCTATCGACCGTGCAAAAAAATACGGAAAACTGATTCTTCGATGGAGCCTGCGTCTTCTGCTGGCCCTGATTTTGCTGTTGTTATTACTGACCTTGCTGATACAGCTTCCGCCGGTGCAGAACAGGCTGACAGGCATCATCATGGACGGAATCTCCACCCGGACCGGGGTTCGTGCGGAAATAGACAGGATGGTGGTGCGCTTGCCGGGAAACCTCCGGATGGATGGCCTGTATATGGAGGACCACAGGGGAGATACCCTCATTTATGCCGGCCGTGTCAGGGCCGGTATCCGCCTGACCGCCCTGTTCAGCAACAAATTGCATGTCCGTTCCCTTGGGCTGGACGATGGGGTGGTGCAGATCACCCGCCTGCAACCTGACTCCCTGTTTAATTACGAGCTGCTGTTGCAGGCCCTGGAGAACCTTACGGGCGAGCAAGCCCCTGCCGATGGCCACGCTACCATGCACCCGGCCACAGAAAGCCACGCTACCGGGCAGCCCCCCGGAGAAAGTCCCGCCGCCGGGCCACCTTCCCCCGGCATCTCCATTGAAATGAACAAGATCACGCTTAACTCCATGCGGCTGAGGTATGCCGACCACCATGACGGGATTGACCTCAGGTTCTCATTCGCCAATTTTTCTACCAGTTTGCCATTGGTGTATCCGGGGTTTACGGGCTTTCATTTTGGGGATACCTTTCTTTCAGATGCCCGTCTCCAGGCAGTGATCAGCAGTCCTTCCGTGCCCAGGCCGGAACCCGAACCTGCGCCCGCGGCATTGCCTGAGCTGAATCTCAAAATCCAGGGACTGGATATACGGGAATTTGCGGCCACCGTGAATGGCACGGACTTCCCCATAAGTATTTCCGGTCTGCAATTAAGCCTGCAGGACCTGCTCCTTTCCAAAGACACCCTGTCCCTGTATCTGAAAAATATTGCCGCAGACCTCCCGGGCCGCTTCAGACTGGACCGTTTTTCTGCAAGAGTGAACCTTGGAAAGGAATCCTTAAGCATTGACGAATTGTTTCTGGAAACAGACATGTCTGGAATGGAGGCGTCCCTGGGTGTCGGAATGGATCCCCTGAACCCGGACCTGGAGAACCTGGGTCCCGTGCCTGTCGACTTCCGGTTGAACCAAATGCGGTTGGGAACCGACCTGTCTGATTTGCTGGAGGAACTAGGTGTTTCGCTTCCGGTGGATGTGGGGTCTCTTACTGCTGCCGGACATTTTCACGGACGTATCAACGATTTGCAGATTGAAAGGGCAAACATAGACATCCCCGGCGCCCTGTCCTTGTCCATCGACGGAAGTTTGCGCGGATTGCCGGATATGAATGCAGTGGTTGCGGATATCCCGGAGATGTCGCTGGCAGCCGGCCGGGAGGTGTTCAAATGGCCCCTGGTCAAAGCATGGATGCCTGACGGAATGATCCCTCCGGATACCTTGGAAGTCCTCGCAAACGTTCATGGAAGTCTCACCAAGCTGGATGCTGGCCTTTCACTGAGCTCCAACCTGGGAGGTATTGTACTGGACGGATTTTACCGGGATCAGGACCAGCCTGTCTACAGCGTCACCGCGAGGATGGATGACTTGCAGGCCGGACTTCTGCTGGGAATGCCCGAACTGTTTGGGAATGTCACCGCCACGCTGAATGCAAAAGGCAGTGGCCTGAAACCGGAAACAGCCGATGCGGAATTCAGTGCCTCCATCGGGGAAGCGTTTATAAATGGGTATCATTACAGGGGACTTGCACTCGGTGGATACTTCAGGGGGCAGGTCCTGGATGCTGACCTGGCATACGGGGATGAGAATCTTTCATTTACCGCCTCCAACAGGCTTGCCGTTGGACCGGGAACCCCTGTTCTGGAAAGCACATGGGAAATAGATCGCCTGAATACACACGCCCTGGGCCTGACATCAGACACCCTCGTGTTTTCCACCCGCATGCATGCAGATGTCCGACTGACGCAGCCGGACTTCCTTGACGGGCATATCCGGTTCGACCGGAGCAGGCTGGAGGCTTACCAGCGGAATTATTCCCTGGATTCCCTTGTGGTCACCGCCAGTTCAGGAGAGGGAGAGGGCCGGGATGAGATGGTGTTTGAGGTGGACATCCATTCGCGGATTTTCCGGGCCGTCTACGCTGGTAATATTTCCCCGGCGGGAATTCCCGCCGTGCTTTCAGCCCACATAAACCAGTATATGGACCTGGCAGGCCAGGACGACGGGGACCCGGCAGGTCTTGCAGGCCAGGACGACGGGTACGGACGCCATGGAGAGGAGGAGAATCCTGCATTTTCATTGGAACTACAGGTATTGCCATCGTCCTGGTATACCGATGTGTTATTCCCAGACCTGCAATCATTCGAAGAATTTTCCATTCGAAGTGGTTTTGACGCTCAATCGGGTATTTTCTCGCTCGACGCGCTGGTTCCGTCTCTGGTATATGATGGCATGGATTTTTCCGGGTTGGACGTCCGCTCCAATACGGTTCCGGGTGTGATGGATGTCCATTTGGGAATTTTCCGTTTTGAAGGTTTCGGCCTGGAGATATTCAACATGTTGCTGGATGGGCGTTTCACCGGGAATGATTTGGCTTTTTCCCTTGGCTTCGATGATGCGCAGCAGGATCGGTGGTTGCATCTGGGAGGCAGGATGAGGTCAGATGAAGGGATGTTTGTGACCTCGTTTGACAGGGACCTGATTCTCAACGGGGAGGAGTGGGCCATCGCGGAAGGGAACGCCATTAGCTATGGAACTGGTATCCTGCTGGTAGACAAGCTTGAAATAAGCAGGGAAGGCAGTTCCCTGCAGGTTCAGAGCAGCCGGGCCAGGACCTCATCGCCGGATGGGTCTGCCCTGTCACCGGACGATGTGATGCAACAGGCCGACACGGATCCGCCTCCGGACGAGGCAATGCACCTGGCCGATGCCAGTCCGCCCCTGGAACTGGTGTTTGATCATTTCAGTATTGAGAACTTTTTTCCGTCGGATGGGCCCCCAATGGCCGCCGGGATAATCGATGGACAGCTCACGATTTTTGATGTGCTTTCCTCTCCTTCAATCAATGCAGCGATACAGATCAGACAGCTGGCTTTCAAGGGTGACCCACTCGGCGATATCCGCCTGGATGTGGAAAGCGAGGAGCTGTCGTTGTTTCGTTTCTCAGCCTCCGTTCATGGACATGGGAACCAGCTGGAACTTTCCGGTTTTTACAACGCGGCCGCCGGGGAGGAAGACTTCAGGCTTGATCTTGACCTGAGCAGTCTGGACCTTGCCACCCTCGAAGCATTCACTTTTGGGGAACTAAGCGAGTTGCAAGGCACGGCCTCCGGAAGCCTGCTTGCCAGGGGCAGTCCCGCAGATCCTGAATTTTCGGGTTCGTTGCGATTTGCGGAAACGAGTTTCCGGGTGAGTTTTTCCAATGTTTTATACCACCTGGATCAACAGGAAATATCGTTCGACCCCAGCGCTGTGCGGTTCCGCAATTTTACCCTGACCGATGAGGCGGGCAATTCTGCCAGGCTGAATGGATCCCTGAACCTTGTGGGACTGCCGGATGTGGGCTTCGACCTGGGACTGACTGCAAACAATTTCCTGGCCATGAATATCCCTGCGGGGCAAAACCCGTTGTTCTCCGGAAGGTTGCTTGTGGGTAGCGACTTACGGCTGAGGGGCAAGCTGGGGTCCCCTTTGCTGGATGGGCGGTTTGCCCTTAATGAAGGATCATTCTTTCATATGATAGTTCCCCAAAGCGATCCCCAGGCTGTCGGTGCGGAGGGTGTCGTGGCTTTCATCTCACCGGGCGATGCCCTTGTCTGGCCTGTGGAAGGCGTTGATCAGGAGACGGACCCGCTTATGTCGGCTTTGCGTAACCTGGATATAAGCATCAATGTGGAGGTGGATCCAACGGCCGACCTTAGGGTGGTCATTGATGAATATGCGGGAGATTATTTGCAGGTGAGGGGAGGCGGACTGCTGACCTATAGCACGGATCCCGGGGGGAGGATCTCCCTGGCGGGCCGGTATGAACTGACGGAAGGAACCTATCTGCTGACCTTTTACGATATAATCAGGCGGCAGTTCAGTATTCGCAGGGGCAGCAGCATTCTGTGGACCGGCAACCTGATGGACCCGGTGGTGGATATCACTGCAGTGTATAGCACCCGCACTTCTGTGAGGGAATTGTTTGAACACCAACCTGGCGGGGGGGATGACCCGCGGTTCAGACAGCAATTCCCGTTCCAGGTGCTGCTGAAGATGAGGGGCAATATGCTGCAGCCCGACATAGACTTTGAAATTGTGCTTCCCCCGGAACACCAGGGAGCATTGGACGGGAGGCTTCAGACGAGGATCAATGAGCTGAACCGGGACGAATCCGAGCGTAACAAGCAGGTCTTTGCCCTGCTGATGCTTGAATCGTTCATCCCGGATAACCCATTTGCTGCGGTTGGTGACGGACCCGGACTGGAGGCAGCCGCCCGTACCAGCGTCAGCAGGATGCTTTCCCAACAGCTTAACAGGTTGTCGGGGCAGTACATTCGCGGCGTGGATATCCAGTTCGATTTGCAAAGTCATGAGGATTTTATGGATGACGGGAACGGTGGCACCACACAGCTTAACATTGAGGTAAGCCGGAATTTTTTTGACGAAAGAATAAGGGTGACCGTTGGCGGGAACGTTGAGCTGGAGGATGAGCGAAGGAGGGAAACCTCCGCAGGGGATATTGCCGGTGATTTTTCGATAGAATACCTGCTGACTCCCGACGGAAGCCTGGTGATCAAAGGATTCCGGAAAAAGGAATTTGGGGATTTGTTTGAAGGGCAGGTCATTGAAACCGGCGTGGCATTGATGTTCGTGAAAACATACAACAAGCTGCGTGAATTATTTATAAAACGGGAAGATCCTGCCGGTGTCCCGGAACCTTTAAGACAACAATGAGCATGAAAGCATGGGGCTGAGTAATTGGATATATGGGATAAACAACGCCGGAGGCAGGAATGCCTTTGCCCTGTTCCTGCTTGTTTTGGGTGCAATGCTGTTGTCATCCTGCTCCAATCTGCGTTACCTGGAGGACGGGGAACGTTTGTACACCGGCAGCACCATAAAAATCGTAGCGGACGAAAAACTTCCGGAAAACCCGGAGAAAGAGCTGCAGCGGGTAGTGCGTCCGGTTCCCAACCAGAAGTTCCTTTTCTGGCGCCCCAGGCTCTGGCTGTATAATGCAGCGGGGGAACCGACGGGAAAAGGCCTTCGGCACATCATGAAAAACCGTCTCGGGAGGCCTCCGGTATTGTTTGATGAGGAAGATGTTCTTCGTAGCAAACGGGTAATGGAGAACCGCCTCTTCAATATGGGATATTTTGACGGAGAGGTGTCTTTCCAGGTCCGGAAAAAGGAAAGAACTGCCGCGGTGGATTACCATGTGCAGCTAAGTACGCCCTACGTCATTCGGGAAGTGCATCCGCTAACCGATGACTCAGCGCTGGCTGCCCAGGTCAATGAGATCCTCGGTCAAACCCCGCTGCTCCCCGGGTCCCTCTACCGCCTGGATGCCTTAAAGGCAGAGCGGGAGCGGATCGACCGCAAACTGAAAGCCATGGGCTATTTTTACTTTCACCCGGACTACCTGATATTTCTTGCCGATACCACCCCCGGCATGCGGGAGGTGGACCTGCACCTGAGGTTGAAGGGGGATATCCCGTCCCAGGCCTTAAGGGCATACAGGATCGGAGACATCACCATCATCCCGGATTACCTGACAGAGCTGCCGCCGGGGGACCATTCGGCAGATACCCTGCGGATCAGGGACGGGATGTATATGGTGGACCGGCTGGGGCAATTCCGGCCGGAATTGTTCGCCACCTCCGTCATGCTTGAAAGGGGCCGGCTATACGATGTGGAAAGCCACGACCAGAGTCTGGGCAAGCTTATGGGGCTGGGGGTATTCCGTTTTGTGAATTTCCGTTTTTCCCAGTCCGGTTTGGGCCCGCAACCACCCCCGGCCGGACCGGAACCACCCACGGGCAGTTTGTCAGGCGGACCGACCGGAGAGTTTTCCCCATCCGACGATCAAAATAATTATCTGGATTTACGTATTTTGCTTTCCCCGGTGAAAAAAAAGTCGATTGGCGCTGAGATCAGGGGCGTGAGCAAGTCCAACAATTTTGCCGGACCGGGATTTAAGACCACATTCAGCAACAACAATATTTTTGGCGGGGCAGAAATGCTCAGGTTAAGCCTTGGGGGGACGTTCGAAACCTTGATCAGCCGGCGGATGGACCCGGTGAATGCATGGGAGGCAGGATTGGAAACGGAGCTTGTTTTCCCGGAATTCATCGCCCCCTTTTTCCGGCCGACAATCTCCTCCCGTTTTGTTCCGCGCACCACGTTCTCCTTTGCCTGGGATTTCTTTAGCCGGACAGATGCCTTCAACCTGAACTCACTTAAGTTTCAGTATGGCTACAATTGGAACCAAAGCCATACGATACGTCACAGCCTGCTGCCGGCCACGGTGAACTTGTTTTTCCTGGGCAGGGTCAGCGAGGATTTTGACAGGCTGCTTTCTGGGGGAGTTCTCCAGCAAAGGGGCTTGTTTGAACAGTTTATCATCGGCTCCCAATACTCCTTTTTCTATAATTCCCAGCAAAAATCAGGGGAACGGCGTGTGCGGGACCTCTATTTCAACCTGAATCTGGATGTTTCCGGAAACCTTGCTTACCTGCTGGCAGACAAGCTTGTGGGAGCCTCCCGCTCGGAAGACGGGGATTACCAGGTGTTCGGGCAGGGGTTCTCGCAATATACCCGGGCAGATGTGGATCTCCGATATTATCAGCGGATCGGTGAGGGGAACCGCCTGGCGGCCCGGCTGATCGTCGGGGCCGGGTTGCCGTATGGAAATTCTGAGAATTTACCCTATGTGAAGCTTTTCTCCATCGGGGGAGTGAACAGCATACGGGCGTTCCATCCGCGTAGCCTGGGTCCCGGCGCATATCACCCGCCTGACAGCCTGGCCGGACGATTCAACCCTTACCAGACCGGTGAGATCAAACTGGAAACGAACCTGGAATATCGCTTCGGCATCAGCCAGATGCTCAAAGGTGCTGTGTTCCTGGACGCCGGCAATATCTGGCGGCTGGAAGACGATGTGCAGGCCCCTGGCGGAACCTTCCGCTGGAATTCTTTCCTGGGTCAGATGGCTCTGGGTGCCGGCACCGGCCTGCGGTTCGATGTGACTTTCTTCGTGCTGAGGTTCGACTTTGCCTTTCCGCTGGTTGTGCCCTACCGGGATGGATTCCTGGAACCCATCCAGCCATTAAAACGCCAATGGAGAAGGGACAACCTGGTGTTCAACCTGGCCATCGGCTATCCGTTCTGAACCTATTTAATCTCCACCTCGATCCAGCCACTGCGGTCAGGATCTTCCGGGGTTTTCCACCTGACGGGCGGGTTTTCCTCAAGCTCTTTCAGCAAGACCTCGATGGCTTTCTCAAGGGAAGGATCTTCGCCGCGTGCCACTTTGTGTGGGTAATCGATTACTTCGATATCGGGATAGATTCCAACGCCTTCGATGATGTATTCCCCTTCTGCGTTGTAGATGCCAAAACGTGGCACCCCAATGTAGCCACCGTCTGCAAGCCTTGCGTTGCCCGTCATGCCGACCAGTCCGCCCCAGGTACGGGTCCCGATAATGGTCCCCAGGTTTCGCTGCCTGAAAAAATGGGGGAAGGCATCCCCCCCCGATGCAGCGTATTGGTTGATAAGCATGGCCTTGGGTCCGTCATGGGCCACCCCGGGTGTACGCATCGGATCGGGCAGTCCGGCCCTGTGCCACAGTGCATGGGTCTCGCGGGTGAGGATCTCCAGCAGCCTGTCGGGGATAAAGCCACCCCCATTAAA
>SLSG01000072.1 GCA_007130545.1 Bacteroidales bacterium
AGCACGCCGAACCTTGACCTGGTTCCGGCGCACATAGACCTGGTGGGAGCCGAGATTGAAATGATCAATCTTCCGAACAGGGAAAAAATGATGCGCAAAGTGCTGGACAAGCTCCGGGGCGGCTCTGATTTTATCATTATTGACTGTTCCCCCTCCCTCGGACTCATCACGGTCAACGCCCTCACTGCGGCAGATTCGGTGATCATCCCGGTACAATGCGAATACTTTGCCCTGGAAGGCCTCGGCAAACTGCTCAATACCATTAAGATCGTCCAGTCAAGACTGAACACTACCCTGGAAATTGAAGGCATACTGCTGACCATGTATGACAACCGCCTTCGCTTGTCAAACCAGGTGGTGGAAGAGGTGCGCACCCATTTTCAGGACCTGGTCTTCCAGACCATCATCCACCGCAATACCAAATTGGGGGAAGCCCCCAGTTTCGGCGAGACCATCATCATGCATGACGCCCAGAGTCGTGGAGCCATAAACTACCTCAACCTGGCCCGTGAACTGCTGCAGAAGAATGAGCTGACCAGAATCCATCCGACGGAAAAAAACATTGAAATAGGACAATGAACGCCAAAAAAAGAGCATTGGGAAAAGGGCTGAGTGCCTTGCTGGATAATGCCGGAGCAGAGGCACAGCCTATGTATGATGCGGAGAAGGACCTGCTGCCGGTCGGAACCATTGGCAAGGTGCCGCTTGACATGATAGAAAGCAATCCCTTCCAGCCCCGCACCGATTTTGATGAAGAAGCACTGAAGGAGTTGGCTGCCTCCATAAAGGAGCAGGGGGTAATCCAACCCGTGACGGTCAGGAAGTCAGACAACGGCCAACTGCAGCTGATCGCCGGGGAACGCCGATTCAAGGCTTCCAGAATGGCCGGTCTTTCAGATATCCCGGCTTACATCATAACGGCCACGGACCACTCCATGCTGGAAATGGCCATTGTGGAGAATATCCAGCGGGAGGACCTCAACCCGGTGGAGATTGCCCTTGGATACAAGCAGCTCATGCAGGAATACAACCTGACCCAGGAGATGCTGAGCGAGCGCCTGGGAAAAAGCCGGTCGTCCATCGCCAACTATCTGAGGTTGCTGAACCTGCCCAGCGAGATCCAGCTGGGCCTGCGGCAGGACCTGATTTCGGCCGGGCATGCCAGGGGACTGCTGGCGATCGGCGACCTGCAAACCCAGTTGGAGGTTTACCAGGACATCATTGCAGATGGTTTGTCGGTAAGGGACGTGGAAGGAATCGTCAAGAACCTTTCCACGCCAGATGAGGAAGAGGATGTAAAGGCCCCGGAGAAAGGAAAGCCTGAGGGCGGACCATATCCGGAGAAAGAGTTGCAGATGGCCGAAAAAGACCTTGCATACCTTTACGATTCGAAAGTGAAACTGAAGGTGCGCTCCAACGGGAAAGGGTCGATCGTGATCGGCTTCTCCTCCCGTGATGACCTCGAAAGGATCCTTGGCTTACTAAAGAAATAGCATTGACCATACACAGGGGATCGGGACAGACAAAGGTTTATCTGGCCATGGGCATTGGCCTGCTGTTATTGCTGGGCACTTCCGTTCCATGTGCCGGGGACGCTGGTGCCGGGGACGGTGGTTCCGGGACCAGCCTGAACAACGGGACAGTCCAAACCGAAACAGTGAGGACCCCTGAACGGGCGGCCATGCTCTCGGCCACTCTGCCCGGACTCGGCCAGGTCTATAACGGAAGGTACTGGAAAGTACCCATCATTTATGCGGGCTTCGGAACCCTGGCATATTTCCTGAACATGAACAGCAGGGAATACCAGCGATGGCGGACTGCCTACATTGCCAGGGTGGACGGCAACCCAAATACGGTTGATGGTTACCCGCACTCAACGGACCAGCTGGAAAGGGCCATGCGGGTCTATAGGCGGAATCTGGAGGTCACCTACCTGTTGGGGGCTGCCCTGTACATCCTGAACATCCTGGATGCGAATGTGGATGCCCACCTGCTGGATTTTGACGTCAGGGAGGACCTTGGCCTGCGCATGCAGCCGATAGTCAACCAGCTCCCCTGCGGGAGGAGCGGTCCGGGTCTTTCTTTAACCATTACTTTCTAAGTCACGAAGACCAACTAACAGCCATGGAGAAAAAGATCAATATTGCAATCATCGGTTACGGAAAGATGGGCCGGGAAGTTGAAAGGCTTGCCCTGGAAAAGGGATACCAGGTGGTGGCATGCATTGACAATGACCTACAGTGGGAAACCCACCGCCAGGCCCTGATGAATGCCGATGCAGCAATTGAATTTACCGCTCCTGTTCAGGCACCGGCAAACATTGAAAAGTGTTTTGGCCTGGGCATCCCTGTGGTTTGCGGAACCACCGGATGGCAGCAGGAACTGCCGCGGATAACCAGCTTGTGTCGTGAGATGGGACAGGCATTGTTCCATTCACCGAATTTCAGTATTGGCGTCAACATTTTCTTCGATATAAACCGACGACTGGCCAGCCTTATGCGGGACTTGCAGGGATACAGGCCCAGTATCATGGAAACCCATCACATACAAAAACTGGACGCCCCAAGCGGTACCGCCGTGGCACTGGCCAATGACATCCTTGCTGAGCGCAGGGACCTGAAGAGGTGGGCCCTGGGTCAGGAAGGGGAAGCACCGGATATGCTGTCAGTGGAGGCCCGCCGTATTGAAGGAGTGACGGGGACCCATACCGTTGCTTACACGTCGCCCATCGACACCATAGAGATCAAGCATACGTCCCATAACCGAAGCGGTTTCGCTGAGGGAGCACTGCTGGCGGCAGTTTGGCTGACAGATAAAAAAGGGGTGTTCACCATGAAAGATTTGTTGAACCTATAAATCCATCACATGAGCATTTACATGATACTGACCATATTGTTCTTCCTGTCGGCGGCAGCCGGACTGTGGCGGATATTTGAAAAGGCAGGCCAGAAAGGATGGTTGGCCATTGTACCGTTCTACAACTTTTACATCTGGCTGAAGATTATTGGGAAGCCGCTCTGGTGGTATGTGTTTATCCTGATCCCTTTCATCAATGTGTTTACACTGCTGCTGATGGTGGTCGACACCCTGAAATGCTTCAACAAGCACGGACTGCTGGAACAGGCCCTGGGAGTAATGTTCCCGTTTTTCTATCTGCCTTACCTGGGGTTTTCACCACAGGAGCAATACGTACATCCGTCCAAACTGCCCGTAATAAAAAAAACCAGCGCCAGGGAATGGGCTGATGCCATCATTTTTGCAGTGATCGCAGCAGTCATCATCCGGACCTTCATGATTGAGGCCTATACCATTCCAACCCCGTCCATGGAGAAATCCCTGTTGGTGGGTGACTACCTTTTCGTCAGCAAGATCAGCTATGGTCCGAAGATCCCCAACACCCCCATCGCTTTCCCATTTGCCCACCAGAACCTGCCCCTGACCCAATACACCAAGTCTTATGTGGAATGGGTAAAACTCCCCTATTACAGATTCCCGGGGCTGCGCAGCATCAGCAACAACGACGTGGTGGTATTCAATTACCCGGACGGGGATACGGTGGCTTTGCAAATGCAGAACCAAAGCTATTACGCCCTGGTCAGGGATATGGGAAGGGAGGCTGTCTGGCGCAATTACGACGTGGTGAGCCGGCCGGTGGATAAGCGTGAAAACTATATCAAGCGCTGTGTGGCCATTGCCGGAGACACCCTCGAAATTATCGACGGGAATTTCTTCATCAACGGGGAACCGCTGCCCGATGTTCCCGGCGTGCAGCACAATTACCAGGTGGTTACCAACGGCACCCCGCTTTCTCCCAGGGTAATAGACCGCCATGGCATTACCGACTGGGGCCAGGCCGGCCCGGGGATCTATGTCCTGGCCATGACGGCGGAAGTGGCGGAACAGATCGCCTCAGTACCCAACGTGGAACAGGTAATCCTCATGAGACGAACGGCAGGAAGGGGAGAGCGGTATATCTTCCCGCACCACCCCTCCTATCCCTGGAACGAAGACAATTTCGGGCCCCTCCATATCCCCGCCAGGGGCGAGACCATCGCCATTAACCATGACAACATTCCGCTCTATGAAAGGATCATCGGTGTGTATGAGGGCAATGATCTGGAAATTACTGAGGACCAGATCCTGATCAATGGAAATCCTGCAAGCAGTTACACTTTCCGCATGGATTATTACTTTATGGTGGGTGACAACCGCCACAACTCAGCAGATTCCAGGTTCTGGGGGATGGTTCCGGAAGACCATATCGTCGGAAGGGCCATGTTTGTCTGGTTGTCGCTTGATAAGACCAAAAGTTTTCTCAGCCGGATACGCTTCAATAAAACATTCCGCATCATCAGGTGATCAGGGCGGCAAAATTATTTATATTTGCAAGTGCAGAAAGTAACTCACATGGACCCCAATTTTTTTTCCAAACCAAGTGAGTTACTTTTGTGCATAATGGCTGGTGATCTATTTTTTTTGCAGAGATGAAAAACAAATATATAGACCTGATCGAACAAACCTTTGAATTCCCGCAGGAGGAATTCAAGGTGATTGACAATGAACTTTATTTCCATGACATTTGCCTGACTGACCTCATCAAGCAATACGGAACCCCGTTAAAGATCAGTTACCTTCCCAAGATCAGCCAGCAGATACAGAAAGCCAAGCGCCTCTTCAATGTGGCCATGGCCAGGGTGGATTATAAGGGCGAGTACCATTATTGCTATTGTACAAAAAGCTCGCATTTCAGTTTCGTTCTGGAGGAAGCGCTGAAAAACGACATCCACATTGAGACCTCCTCGGCCTTCGACCTGTACATTGTGGAAGAACTGTACAATCTGGACCTGATCGACAAGACCAAATACATCGTTTGCAACGGCTTTAAACGTCCGCTCTACACCCAGAAAATCAGTGAATTGGTAAACAACGGGTTCCAGAACACCATCCCGGTGCTTGACAACAAAAGAGAAATGCAGGTCTACCAGCAGCTGATAGAAAAGAACAGGAAGTGCCTGCTGGGCATCCGGATCGCTTCAGAGGAGGAGCCCATGTTCGAATTCTATACCTCCCGGCTGGGCATACGATACAATGACATCGTACCGTTTTACAAGGAAAATATTCAGGGCGACCCGAGGTTCGGACTGAAAATGCTGCATTTTTTCATCAATACAGGCATCAAAGACAACGCCTATTACTGGAACGAGCTCTCAAAATGCGTCAACGTCTATTGCGACCTGAAAAAAATCTGTCCGGAGCTGGACAGTCTGAACATAGGGGGCGGCTTCCCGATTAAAAACTCACTGGGTTTTGAGTACGATTACGAATACATGACCGAAGAGATTGTGGCCCAGATCAAAAACATTTGCGAACAGAACGGGGTTCCGGAACCGGACATCTTTACCGAATTTGGCGCCTTTACCGTCGGGGAAAGTGGTGCAGTGCTGTTTTCGATACTGGACCAGAAACAGCAAAACGACCGGGAACATTGGAACATGATTGACAGCAGTTTCATGACTACCCTGCCGGATATATGGGCAGCCAAGCAGCGCTTTATTCTTCTGGCAGTAAACAATTGGGATTCGGAATACCAGCGGGTGAATCTTGGCGGACTGACATGTGACAGCCAGGATTACTACAATGCCGAATTGCATTCCAACGCCATCTTCCTCCCGAAGATCAGGGAAGGGATCACCCAGTACATTGGCATGTTCCACACCGGGGCCTACCAGGAAAGCCTGGGTGGTTTCGGCGGCATTCAGCACTGTCTTATTCCGGCCCCGAAGCTGGTGATCATTGACAGGGATGAAGAGGGCGAGTACACCACGAAATTGTTCGCCAAGGAGCAAAGCTATAAATCCATGCTGAAAACCCTCGGATTTTAAGTCCGCAATTTTTATCCCGGAACATGACGCAAAGAGGCAACGCATTTAAGAAGAACACCTTTCGAAAGAAGAAAAAGGAGAAAAGCGACCTGGACGGCAATGAACTGTCGCTGGGCACAGTGAAGTCTTTTTTTGGCGGCGACCGGCTAAAAAGGATCCTGGGGCTGTTTCTGCTGTTGCTTTCCGTGTTTCTCTCCCTGGCTTTTATTTCCTACCTGTTCAGCTGGAAATACGACGATGCCTTGCTGGATGGCAGGATTTTCAACTGGTCTTTGCTGACCGACAAGGGAACCGTGGTGGACAATATCATGGGACGCCTTGGCGCCATTACCGCACACTGGTTCATCAAGCAATGGTTCGGAGTGGCTTCCTTTTTGTTCATCCTGGTTTTTTTCGTGCTTGGATTCCGCTTGCTCTTCCGCGTATCCCTGCTTCCCCTTGGAAAAACACTGGCCTCTTCCCTGTTCTTCCTGCTCTGGATCTCTGTTTTCCTGGGATTTGTGATCCCTTCGGGCAGCCTTTCGATCCTCGGTGGGGTGTTCGGTTATGAGAGCAGGGTTTGGCTGACCGGACTTCTGGGCGGGTTCGGTACAGCCCTGTTTTTGCTTTTCTCACTGGGGGCATTCATGATCATTGCCTTTGACAACAGCCTCGCCACCCTGGCCACATTCTTCAAACGGATTCTTGCCGGAAGCAAGCCTACCGGCCTGGATGACTCACCGGAAGAGGAGGTAGACGGACTACCCGGAATGGCCACCGAGAAAGACATAGAGAAAGCCCTGCTCCTGACGCAGGCCGGTCTCCCGGAAGAAGGCCATGAAGATGACGGTCAAAAGGAAGAAGGCGTGCAGGATGAAGACGGTCGGCAAGGGGCGTCAGATGAGGAAGGAGACAATGAATGGGAAGATGTGGATGGGGAGGACAGCAGGGAACGCAAAGGCCCATCCGACGAGGAACCAAAAACCGGCCCTGAATTCGAGATTGAGGTCGCCGACGGAAAGTTGAGCGGCAGCAATTACCAAAGCATTGATGAACCGTTCGGGGGGGATGCCCAAGAAGAGGGGCCTGACCTTTCCCACCTGGGTGAGTATGACCCCACGCTGGACCTTCCACATTACCGCATCCCGGACACTGCGATGCTGGACGACAGGGGCAGCAGCACGATCCAGATCAACAAGCAGGAGCTGGAGGCCAACAAGAACCGCATCATCGAGACCCTGAACAACTATGCCATACAGATAGACCGCATCAAGGCCACCGTGGGTCCTACGGTCACCCTCTACGAGATCATTCCCGCCCCCGGTGTGCGGATATCCAAGATCAAGAACCTGGAGAATGACATTGCGCTGAGCCTTTCAGCACTGGGCATACGCATCATCGCCCCCATTCCGGGAAAGGGCACCATCGGTATTGAAGTGCCCAATTCAAGTCCCGAGATCGTTTCGATGAAGTCCATCCTGACCAGCGAGCGTTTCATAAATTCAGGCTTTGAGCTTCCCATCGGACTGGGCAAGACCATTGCCAACGAAACCTTTATCGCGGACCTGACCAAAATGCCGCATTTGCTGATGGCCGGGGCGACCGGACAAGGTAAATCAGTCGGTCTGAATGCCGTGCTGGCCTCCATCCTGTTCAAGAAGCATCCGGCATATGTGAAGTTCGTGCTGGTGGACCCCAAGAAGGTGGAGCTGACCCTGTTCTCCAAGATTGAACGGCACTTCCTGGCAAAACTGCCGGATGCCGAAGAGGCCATTGTCACAGAAACCAGGCAGGTGGTGCGTACCCTGAACTCGCTCTGCATAGAGATGGACAACCGATATGATCTGCTGAAGGACGCCCAGGCAAGGAACATCAAGGAATACAATGCCAAATTCGTGGCCCGGAAGCTGAACCCGAACCTCGGCCACCGATTTCTGCCATACATCATATTGTTCATAGACGAATTTGCCGACCTGATCATGACCAGCGGCAAAGAGATCGAAATGCCCATTGCCCGCCTGGCTCAATTATCCAGGGCCGTGGGCTTGCACCTGATTATCGCCACACAGCGTCCCTCGGTGAACATCATCACCGGCACCATCAAGGCCAACTTCCCTGCCCGTGCCGCGTTCCGGGTCACTTCCAAGATTGATTCACGGACCATCCTTGACAGCGGGGGTGCAGAACAATTAATCGGACGCGGGGACATGTTGCTTTCGACCGGCAGCGACCTGCTCCGCCTGCAATGTGCCTTTATTGACACCCCTGAAATCGAGCGCATGACGGAGTTCATCGGTTCGCAAAGGGCCTATCCAGATGCTTACCACCTGCCGGAGTATCATGACGATGAAAGCAATGGCGTAGAAAACCTGGACCCTTCGGAGCGGGATGAACTGTTTGAGGAAGCGGCCCGGGTCATCGTGGCCACCCAGCAGGGATCCACGAGCCTGCTGCAGCGAAAGCTGAAGCTGGGCTACAACCGGGCCGGCAGAATCATCGACCAGCTGGAAGCGGCCGGAATCGTAGGTCCCTTTGAGGGAAGCAAGGCCAGGGACGTAAAAATAAAGGACGAAGTCACTTTGGAACAGATTTTGCGAAGGGAATAAACATGAACCAACTAAGACGCCTGATATTGTTTTTTTTACTGCCGGCCATCGCCCTTCCGGGGGCAATGGGGCAGCAACTGACCTACGACCAGAAAGGCGAAGACCTCCTGAAGTCCGCCAGTCAAAAGATCCAGGGGTACCGATCCTTTGAGATTGATTTTTCCTATGTAATGGAGAACGAGGACATGGGCATAAAGGAGGCCATGGACGGGAAGTTACTTTCCATGGGCGACAAATACCATATGACCGTGGGAGGCAACCTCTTCGTCTCAGACGGCACCAATGTGTGGACCTTTTTGGAGGAATTTAACGAAGTGCACATCAGTCTGGCCGAGGATACCGAAGGCGGGATGACGCCCACCCCCCTTTTTAAGGAGTTTGAGACCCAGTTCCGGTCCAGGTACATCCGTCAGGAAAGGCAACAGGGTCGGATGGTTGACCTGATAGACCTGGTCCCGCACCGGCCCCAGGCC
>SLSG01000265.1 GCA_007130545.1 Bacteroidales bacterium
ATCAACAGGGGTTTGCCTGTCTGAACGACTTTTTCAAGAACCGGGAGGAAGTCCTTCATCGTGCTGATCTTCTTGTCGTGGATCAGGATGTAGGGATCTTCGTAAACCACTTCCATCTTGTCAGTGTCTGTCACAAAATAGGGGGAAATGTATCCGCGGTCAAACTGCATCCCCTCAACCACCTTTACGCTGGTTTCGGTACCCTTGGCTTCTTCGATGGTGATGACACCTTCTTTTTTCACCTTGCTCATGGCTTCGGCGATCAGGGCGCCGATGGAATGGTCGTTATTGGCAGAAATGGTGGCAACCTGTTCGATCTTGTCGGTGCTGTCGCCAACTTCCTTGGACTGCTTGCGCAGGTGGTCGATGACCAGCTGAACGGCCTTGTCAATGCCGCGTTTCAGGTCCATCGGGTTGGCACCGGCAGTCACGTTCTTCAAGCCGTGGTTGTAAATGGACTGTGCGAGTACGGTCGCGGTGGTGGTGCCGTCACCGGCCACATCGGCGGTTTTGCTGGCCACTTCCTTCACCATCTGGGCGCCCATGTTCTCCACGGCGTCTTCCAGTTCAATTTCCTTGGCCACGGTCACTCCATCCTTGGAAATGAGCGGTGCACCGAATTTTCTGTCAATAATCACGTTGCGGCCTTTGGGACCAAGGGTCACCTTTACCGCATTGGAAAGTTTGTCCACCCCGATCTTCAGGGCGTTCCTTGCTTCCAGGTTGAATAGAATTTCTTTTGCCATAATATGCTATCGTTTTTGTTTTAATAATAATCCCTTAATGATTCCTGCCTTAAATAACCGCATAAATATCCGACTCCCTCATGATGAGATAGTCTGTGCCATCGACGGACAATTCGGTGCCGGCATATTTGCCGTATAGCACCATATCACCAACCTTAACAGTCATGGGTTCGTCCTTTTTCCCTTCTCCGACTGCAATGACTTTGCCCTTCATGGGTTTTTCCTTGGCTGTGTCGGGAATGATGATGCCGCCAGCGGTTTTTTCTTCGGCCTGTGCAGGCTCAACCAATACGCGATCTGCTAAAGGTTTGATGTTGATTTTTGCCATTTTTTCTGGATTTATTTGTTAGACAATTTGGGTTTTCTGTTGGTCCCGGTTTAGCTTTCACAATTTGTGCCAAAGGGGATAAAGCGGGTGATTCCCGACAAATTAGCATGAATAGGGTCTGGGTACAAAAAAAAAGTGTCAGACTGGTATGCCAATCTGACACTATTTGTCGGATGCTGCTGGTTAGTCTTCCGGGGTCTCGGGAACCTCAGGCTCCTGGACGCCTTCGGTCGGACGCTGCAGGTCCACCGGGGGAACGCCCGTGGCAGGGGTAAGGTCTCGGATCTCGCTCTGAACGGCGGGACCGACCTGTGCACGGGGAATGACGAAGGTGGATGTCAGTGTAAGGGCAAGCAGCACAATGGCCAGGGTCCAGGTGGCCTTTTCAAGAAAGTCGGTTGTTTTCCTCACGCCCATCACCTGGTTGCTCGCAGAGAAATTGGATGCGAGTCCACCGCCCTTTGAGTTCTGGACCAGAACGATCAGCACCAGCAGGATACAGGTGATAAGAATTAAAACGGAAATTAATACGTATGCGCCCATTATTTTAAGTGTTTTTCAGGTCTTCTATTTTTTTTGCAAAGTAACTGCTTTTTTCCGGAAAATTCAAACTTAATTTTTCGTAAACCCTTATGGCCTTTTCCCTTTGGCCCTGCCGGGCCAGAACCTCCGCAAGGGTTTCACTTACCAGGTCTTCAGGTTCCTCCAGGGCTTCAGCCCCAATGGTTTCTTCATTAGGGGCAGCTTTTCCCGGCTCGATCCGGGGGTTTGCACTCAAAAAGCGGTCAATGATCTCCTGTTGCTTTCTGATGTGGGAGGGACGGGCTGCCGGCTGACCGGGGGAGCCGTCGGCATCTCCGGCGGGCCCGTCAGAAAGAACCTCGCCATGGGCAGGTGGTCTGACAGTTTGCGACCCGGCCCCGGCGGGGAGTTCCTCCGGGGATTCGTCTGCAATGAAAGCCTGGAACCTTTTGCGGTCAGTGGAATATGCTAGTGCGCGGTTCAACTGCTTTCCATAGGGGTCCCTGTTCAGGAGCAGCAGGTTGCGGGCCAAAAGAATCTGGGAGGGCTGGCAGTAAGGGTACCGCTCACAAAAGGCTGCAAGTTCTTCGGCGGTGGACCCGTCCAATGGCTTGTCCCTGTTTACAAGGGTAATTAACAGGTTCATCGTTTTTTTTCCCTTTGTTGGTTTATCCGCTTTGTTGATTTATCCGTCCTTTGGCTGCGCCCTACCAATTAACGACAGCCGCATTAAAAATGTCTTCAACCAGGGCTTCGTTGATGATGTCAATGGCTTCATTTTCTATCTGGGAGAGGCTGATCTCTGCCGCATAATCGTAGAAGCGCGAGAAATTTCTTTCAAAATCGGTTCGCGAATCAAACTCGTTGATGAATCGGACCCTTACCGTAATGGTAAGCCGGTTCAGAGCGGCCCGGTCATCCCCGGCAATGGCCGTTGGTTGGGTGTTGTACCCGATGATACTGCCTTCAAAGTGCAAATCTCCATTGTCTTCCACCAGACGCAGGTTGGTCTGACGCTGGAATTTATCCTGCAGGGACTCGGTAAACCGCTGGCTAAGCGTGGGCTGTACCAGGGGGGCATCGTTGGGGAAAAAGGCCACGGAAATGGTTCGGGCCTCCGGGGGTATGCTGGCGCCCGTAAATGAATATACCCCGCAGGCGCTGAGGGAGACCAGCATGGCGGCAACGACCAGCCACTGCCCCAGCTTACAGTGTCCTTTGTATTGAATGGCCGTATTCATATGTTGCGTGTTCATTTTCCGGTAATTAAACGGATTATTCGCCAATATCGTATTCCTTGATCTTGCGGTACAGTGTGCGCTCTGAAATGCCCAGTTCCCGGGCGGCCTTCTTCCTGCGGCCTCCATGTCTTTGCAGGGCCTTGGAAATGAGGTCCTTTTCCCTGTCATGCAGCGAAAGGTTCTCTTCCTCATACTCCATGGTATCTTCCTCGTAGTTTTCCACCACCTGGTGGTGCTCATCGGCATCCGCTTTCCGGAGGGCATCTTCACCCTGATAAACCTGTGGCAAGTCCCGGTCCTGATAAAGCTTTTCAATCAAATGGGAGTACTCCTCCTGGAAGCCACGGCTGACCTGCCCGTTTTTCATAATTTCAGAGACTACCTTCTTCATGTCGTTGATGTCGCGCTTCATCTCGAACAGCAGCTTGTAGAGGATCTCCCTCTCACTCAGTCCGCCTGCACTTTCTGCATCCCGGAGCAAAACCGGCAACCTGCTGCCGGTCTCCCCGGGCAGGTATTTAAGAATGATGCCGGAGTTGGCCAGCCTTTCCTTTTCCAGGACGGAGATCTGTTCGGCCAGGTTCTTAAGCTGCCTGACATTGCCTGACCACCGGTGGTTAAGCAGCAGATCCTCTGCATCCTGGGTCAGCTGCAGGGGCGGCATGCGGTATCTTTCCGCAAAATCAGATGAGAACTTCTTAAACAACAGGATAATGTCTTCCTTCCTTTCCCTGAGGGGCGGTACGTAAATCGGGACGGTGTTGAGCCGGTAGTAAAGGTCCTCCCGGAACCTGCCACCCGAAATGGCTTCCTGCAGGTCTATATTGGTGGCACCAACGACACGGACATTGGTTTTTTGCACTTTGGAAGCACCCACTTTTATAAACTCCCCGGATTCCAGCACCCGCAACAACCTTACCTGGGTAAGCAATGGCAACTCCGCCACCTCATCCAGGAAGATGGTTCCCCCGTCGACCACTTCAAAATAACCTTTCCGCGCCTCATGTGCACCGGTAAAAGATCCCTTTTCATGACCAAACAGCTCGGAGTCAATGGTGCCTTCGGGTATGGCGCCGCAGTTCACGGCAATGTACGGTCCGTGCTTGCGGGGGCTGAGGTAGTGAATAATCTTGGGAAACACTTCCTTCCCTGTGCCGCTTTCGCCATTCACAAGCACGGTAATGTCTGTAGGGGCAACCTGTCGTGCCACGTCGATGGCCCGGTCAAGCTTTTGGGAGTGCCCGATTATGCCAAAACGCTGCTTTATGGATGCAATATCCATGATTTCTTGCCAATTTGTCAGTTTATTGTCGCAAAGGTAATGCTTTAATACCAATTTATAAAAGCCAACAATGCTTACCTTTGCAAGTCCAACCATTATATTTTTGACTGCAGACCATGCCTGATATAACCAACAACAAAAAAGCATTCAAGCGCTATACAATCACCTCTGCACTGCCTTATGCCAACGGCCCGCTGCATATCGGCCACCTGGCCGGCGTGTATGTCCCGGCCGATATTTATGCCCGTTACTTGCGGCTGAAAGGGGAGGATGTAGTGTTTATCGGAGGCAGTGATGAACATGGGGTTCCCATCACCATCAAGGCAAGGCAGGAGCAAACCAGTCCGCAGGCCATCGTGGACCGTTACCATGCCCTGATCAGGGATTCCTTTAAAAAGTTCGGGATATCCTTTGATGTATACAGCCGCACTTCAGCTGCCATTCACCATGAAACGGCATCGGCCTTTTTCCGGAAGCTATATGACAACGGAAAGTTCCTGGAGAAGGAAACAGAACAGTATTTTGATGCCGAGAACCAGCAGTTCCTGGCTGACCGTTACATCACTGGCCACTGTCCGCATTGCAGCTATGATAAGGCTTATGGAGACCAGTGTGAAAACTGCGGCACCTCGCTCAGTCCGACCGATCTGATCAATCCCCGCTCCGTACTCAGTGGCAACAAACCTGTGATGAAGAAGACCAGGCACTGGTACTTGCCGTTGGACCAGTATGAACCGATGCTGCGCAAGTGGATACTGGAAGACCATAAGCATGACTGGAAGCCCAACGTATACGGGCAATGCAAATCATGGATAGACCAGGGCCTGCAGGCCCGTGCCGTGACCCGGGACCTGGACTGGGGCGTAAAGGTTCCGGTCGAGGGAACAGAAGGAAAGGTTTTGTATGTATGGTTCGACGCCCCCATCGGCTATATTTCCGCCACCCGGGAGTGGGGGGAGGAGAAAGGCATTGACTGGGAAAAGTACTGGAAAGATCCGGAATCCAAACTGGTACACTTTATTGGCAAGGACAACATCGTTTTTCACTGCATCATTTTCCCCTGCATGCTGCATGCGGAAGGCTCCTATATCCTTCCTGAGAACGTGCCTGCCAATGAATTCCTGAACCTGGAGGGGGATAAAATTTCCACCTCTCGTAACTGGGCGGTCTGGCTGCATGAATACCTGGAAGCCTTCCCCGGCAAACAGGATGTGCTTCGTTATGTGCTTTGCTCGGCTGCACCGGAGACCAAAGACAACGATTTCACCTGGAAAGACTTCCAGGCTCGTAACAACGGGGAGCTGCTGGCAGTATTCGGCAACTTCGTGAACCGCACCCTCGTGCTCACCCACAAATATTTTGATGGCAAGGTACCTGCCGTGGAAGGCTCGCCCGAAGATCCCAGGCTTTTGGAATCGGACCAGCAGGCGCTGGATGCCCTTGCAGGTTTTCCCGGAAAGATCATGCATAGCCTGGACAACTATCGCTTCCGGGAGGCCCTGGGGGAATTGATGAACCTGGCGAGGCTGGGGAACAAATACCTGACGGAGGCCGAACCCTGGAAACTGTTCAAAGAGCATCCCGAAAGGGTCCGGACCATACTGAACGTTTCCCTGCAGATCTGCGCCAGCCTGGCGGTGCTGTGTGAACCATTCCTGCCGTTCACGGCTGAAAAGCTGAAGAAAATGCTACAACTGGAGTTTGCCGGATGGGCCCGGGCCGGACAAGCAGGCTTGCTTCAGCCCGGCCACCAGATTGACCAGCCGAGCCTGCTGTTTGAAAAAATCGAAGACAGCCAGATTGAGCAGCAGGTCAAAAAACTTCTGAACACCAGGGAGCGCAATGCCGCAAACGAACAATCGGCTGAGCCCTTGAAACCGGCCATCAGTTTTGATGACTTTTCCCGTTTGGATATTCGCGTGGCCACAGTGCTGGCCGCAGAAAAGGTTCCAAAAACGAAAAAGCTGCTGAAACTACAGGTCGATACCGGTGTTGATCAACGTACGCTGGTCTCCGGAATAGCCGGCGTATACGAGCCAGCCGACCTTATTGGGAAAAGGGTGGTTGTGCTGGCCAACCTGGAGCCCAAAACCATCAAGGGAATAGAGTCGCACGGAATGGTGCTGATGGCCGAAGATCCGGAGGGCGACCTGGCTTTCATTGCCCCGGAAAAGGATTTCCCTGACGGTAGCATAATCAGTTGATCCCGGCCGGCACATTTTGATTCAGGCTAAAAAATCATTCAGTATAGTCTATTTTTTTTCCGTTTGATGCATAAAACAACGGAAATCTTCATTATCTTTGCATGCCGTTTGGCCCCGTAGTTCAATGGATAGAATGGAAGTTTCCTAAACTTTAGATACAGGTTCGATTCCTGTCGGGGCTACAAAGATTTTCTTCATTGCTAACACTGGTCTTTGTTTTGAAAACTGTTTTTTTGAAAAGCAAAGGGGTTTTAACACGACATCCTTATGAACAGAAAAGAAGACAGACCTAGCAAGATTGCCTATGAAAGGCACCTGAACCAGCTGGGCATCCCGGACGAATTAAAAAAGTCAAAGGGTGGCCAGATCCCCGATTATGTCAAGTACGGTACCTGGCTCCGCGTGAATGAGCCCGAGAGGTTTGAAGCCGGCTACCAAACCTGGAAGGCAAAGATACGGGCCGACCAGGGCTATGACGATTAAAAACTGTTGACGCTTTTTCCGCTCTAGTGGACCCTCTAAAACGTCTGGCAGGCCAAACTGCCGTTTACGGACTCAGCAGCATTGTCGGGAGACTGCTGAATTACCTGTTGGTGCCCCTATACACGAACATTTTTCTTACCGGCCAATACGGTGTGGTGACCATCATGTATTCCTATGTGGCCTTTATGATCGTCATCCTGACCTACGGGATGGAAACGGCTTTTTTCCGGTTTACGGAAGCCAATCCCGGGCAGCGCAACCGGGTATTCAGCACCACGCTGTTTTCCGTGCTGGCCACTTCCTCCCTGTTCGTGGTGGTCACCACGGTGTTCCGGCAGCCCATCGCGGAGATGGTGCGCTTTCCCGCCAATCCGGAATATATTTTGTGGTTTGGGCTGATTCTGGGCATGGATGCGATCAGCGCCATCCCGTTCGCCCGCCTCCGCAGCGAAAACAAAGCGATGCGGTTTGCAGGGATCAAGCTGGTGAACATCGGGGTGAATATCGGAGGGAATCTTTTCTTCCTGCTGGCATGTCCGTGGCTGCTGGAAAACGGGCCGGCCAGCCTGCAGGGCTTTATTTCGGCGGTGTACAATCCGGAGATCGGGGTGGGCTATGTCTTCATTTCCAATCTGATCGCCAGCGTCGTCACCCTGTTGCTGTTGCTGCCAGACATATGGAGGGACCAGGCTGGGTTTTCCGTTTCCACCTGGAAGAAAATGCTGTTGTATGGCCTTCCTTTGCTGGTTGCGGGACTGGCAGGGGTGATCAATGAGTCGCTCGACAAACTGCTGCTCAGGTATTTGCTGCCGGAAGGGATCGCCATGTCACAGGTTGGAATTTACGGGGCCTCTTACAAGGTCTCGATTATGATGACCATTTTCATACAGGCCTTCCGCTTTGCCGCGGAGCCGTTCTTCTTCGCCCAGGCTGCCGAAAAAAATGCAAGGGAAGTATATGCCCGCGTGATGAAATATTTCGTGGTGGCCTGCCTCTTCATTTTCCTGGGCATCATGCTGTTCATGGACATCGTCCAGCATTTCATCGGGGAGGCTTACCGCGAAGGACTGGGGGTGGTGCCCGTGCTGCTTATCGCCAATTTGTTCCTTGGTATATACTGGAACCTGTCCATCTGGTACAAACTTACCGGGCAAACCCGTTTCGGCGCGTGGTTTGCCATGGTCGGCGCCATTGTCACCATATTACTGAACCTTTGGTGGATCCCCGTATTTGGCTATTATGGATCGGCCTGGGCGACCCTCGTCTGCTTTGTTAGCATGGCGGTAATGTCTTTCCTGTACGGCCAAAAACATTTCCGTGTGCCTTATGATACCGGGCGAATCCTGCTGTTCATCGCATCAGCCCTGGCCATCTACCTGCTGAAACTGCTTGCCGGCGATCTGCCCCGTTTGGCAGATTACAGCCTGAACCTGGTCCTGATTGGACTGTTTGCCGGTGCGGTGCTGCTGGTTGACCCGGAAATGCGCCGGTTCCGCCAGTCTGGACCATTCAGCTAGCATCCAATGACGGGCTCTGCGGCTGGCAGTAATCATGCAAAATGTTTATCTTCGTGACATGAATAAAAATGTCAGCCGCACGATAGATTTACTCAGGATTACCCCCCACGCCAAAAAAGTACTCGACAAACTGCTGAAGGAGAATCCGGACCTGAATGCATTGCTTTTGGCTGCCGGGTCGGTTGAGGAGGCTTCGGAGGGAATCCGGCGGATGGCAATGGACTACATGAAGGACCATCCCCATGCACTCGCATTCTACCGCTTTGAGGCTGCGGGACGCGAAGCCCTGGAAAAACTGGAGTGGCGCGACTATGCTGCGATCCGGATACTCGACTACCTGGACCATGCCGGAAGAACGTATGAGGACCTGAACCTGCATGGCAAAAGGGTGGCCAATGACCCGTTCAAAATGTTATGGCTGGCAACCAAATTCGGGGAGGGGGGTGCCCAGGCCAACTTCTTCACCGATATGCGGCACCTTTTCAGGCAGTTCAGGGGGCTGAATCAAAAACCGGAGATCAGCCGGGAAAAGATCC
>SLSG01000282.1 GCA_007130545.1 Bacteroidales bacterium
GCCAGGTCAAAACTTTTTTGCGTCATGACCTCTTCCTTGGAGGTCAGCACCACGACGGGAGTCCGGAGTTTCACGGCAATTTCAACCGCCTTGGCGGGCAGCTTCCAGCAATCTTCAAAATCGGATGTGGCCAGCACGGGAAGGGGATGTCCGCCCGAAACCATGCCCTTCATCATCAGCAAATCGCCCTGCGCCCCGCAGGTGGCTGTTCCAGTTGCAGGCCCCAGGCGCTGCACCAGAACGATCACCATGGGAAGCTCCATCATATAGGCCATATTCACCGATTCCAGCATCAATGCAAAGCCCGGGAAGGAGGTGGCCGTCACGGGCAGCTTGCCGGTGATGGACAATCCCGACATCCACTGGAGCGTGGTAATCTCATCGGGGGCCGGCAGCATCAGTTCCATACGCTGGCTGCCGTACAGATACAACAGGTTGGCAGGGGTGATGGGGTAGCCGATGAATGCCTGCGCCCCCGCCCTGGCAAGGGACTCGATCATCAGCCGGGACCCGTCGATCAGGACCCTTTTAGCTTTCGTTTTTTCTTGCATAGACAACTCCTTTTCTGGTTAAGCGTTCTGTGTCTTCATCCGTAAATCCCAGCCATTCCCGCATGACCTCCCGGGTGTGTTCGCCATACCGGGGCGGGGGAGACATGGAAGGGGCCTTAGTGGTTTCCGGGGTGCTGAAGGCAATGGACCGCACACCCCTGATCTCGCTGCCATCAGCATACTTTCCCATGAGCACCATCTCTTCCGACTCCGGGACTTCAAAAACCTCTTTCATATTGAAAACCCCCCCTGCGGGAATGCGTTTTTGTGCCAGCAGGGCCAGGATGTCTTCCCGGGCATACTGCCCGATCAGGGCCTGGAGGATGCCGTTTATCTCCTCCTTGTTCCTTACCCTGTCATGGTTCTTCGCATACCGTGGGTCCTCCGCCAGCTCCGGCCGGCCCAGGGCACTGACCAGCTCCCGGTATTGCTTGTCGGTCCCCGCGGCCAGCACGATTTCCTTCCCGTCTGACGTCCCGTATATGGTCCCGTAAGGGACGATGTTGGGATGGTCTGAGCCCAGCCGTTGGGGAATGGCTTTCCCCACCAGCCAGTTGGTGGCCTGGTTGGCCAGAGACGACAGCCCCGCCTTGAACAGGCTTGCCTCGATGTATTGTCCGCGCCCGCTGCGTTCCCTGGAAAGCAATGCGAGCAGGATGGCCTCCTTCAGGTGGTGGGCGGCCAGCACATCCATCAGGGCAACCGGCATTTTGGTGGGTGGTCCGTCGGGTTCCCCGTTCATATAGGTAAACCCGCTCTCTGCCTGTATGATGGCATCGAAACCGGCTCTTGGGTTCTGCAGCCCATACCCGGTGATGTGCGCGTATATCAGCTTCTCATTGTTTTTGCCCAGTGTCGGATAGTCCACCTTCAGCTTCTCGGCATCCCCCGGCTTGTAGCTTACCAGCACAATGTCGCATTGTTCCGCCAGGCGGTGCACGATCTCCAGTCCCTCTTCCTCGCACAGGTTTACGGCGAAGGACGACTTGCCCCAGTTGACGCAGGAAAAATAACCGGATATGTCGCTGTCCGCATCCTCTTTGGGCAGCTTCCACTTTCTGGTCACATCTCCCTGGGTGGTCACATTCTCGATTTTGATGACCCCGGCACCAAGCTCGGCGAAGAACATGCCGACACTGGGACCTGCCAGTACGCTTGCAAGTTCCAACACTTTAATTCCGTTCAGCGGCCTTTGTTCATGCATGGATTCAGAGGGTTTATTTGCCATTTCAGAAGGGGTATCAGACGTTATTCTTTGAGGTGCCTCCCTATTGCTCCGAAGGCAGTTTTTTCGGCTTGCGCTTCCCGAAAATATTGCCCATCAGGATAAAGAACACAGCTGCCGCAATTGCCACATAGGTATTTTCCGGAACGGACACGCCCAGGTTTTTGGCCAGGATGTTCATCACCACGGCGACGGTTCCGCCAATGAAGGCCCATCGGACCCCCTCGATGGTGATCCAGCCCCTGCTGTAAATCCCCATCACGATGACGATGGCCCCGATGGCACGAATCCCGTACGATATATAGGCGGTATCCAGTACGGCACCGGTCCCGTAATAAGCCAGGGGGATGGTCACCAGGTTGACGATGATGACCAGTTTCCTGGCTGTGGAAATCAGTTTTTTGTCCACGGCAGTCTTGTTGATCAGGCCGTGATAGATATCCTTGGTGGCGATGGTCACCACGGCAAAGTTCACGGGTCCGACTGTCGAAAGAATTGCCGCCAGGATGCCTGCCAGTGCGACACCCCCCAATACCGGATGTATGAATTCAGGGGTGGTCATCAGGGTGGGAAGCACCATTTTCATCATTTGGGGGTCGGCCAGGTATGGGGCGGCGTCAAAATATTTTCCGGTCCTGGCAATGAGTCCTAGCAGGGCCACCATGATCCCGAAGGGGGCGATGATCAGCGAGGAAAGGATCGCGGCTTTTTTTGCAATGGCTGCCGAGCGGGCGGCAAATATCGGCTGAATGCTGGCCTGCCCGGCCATGCCTCCCAGCACGCCCCCGAGGATCAGACTCCATGCATAACCCAGACCGCCACTAAACGGATTGTAAAGATTCTCCGGCGCCCCCAATGCGACCAGGCGCTCCTGCAGGGCCCCGAAGCCGCTGATGTCACTCAATCCGATTGCCGCGGCAATCCCCAAGCCCGCAAACATGACGACCACATGGATGATGCCGGTAATGGCCAGTGCATGCATGCCGCCAATATAGGTATACAGGGTGATGATCAATGAGGACACGATGACGGAGTGCAGCCAGGGAAAGTCGAACATGGCCGAGATCACGCTTGCGCAGGTCTGCAACTGAACAAAGGCCAGCGTGATGTATGCGAACAGGAAAGCGATGGCGGAAATGCTCCGGGCGCGGCGTCCGAAAAGGTTTTCCAGCATCTCACTTACCGTATGCACGTTGTTTTGCCGGTAATGCCGGGCCACGGTAAATCCGATGATGATCATGCCGATCGCCGTGGAAATGTTATAAAGTATGGGCTGCATGGTGCCCGTCTGAAAGGCTTTCTCGCTGACCCCGATGGTACTCATGCCCCCAAGCCATTCCGAGGCGACCACGACTGCACAGGCGATTACCCCCAGGTTCCTGCCGGCGATCAGGTAATCGGCAGCCGACCGGCTGGCTATTTTCTTTGTAAACAGGGATATCAGCGTAGTGAACCCAAAATAGGCAACGACAATCAGCAGGTATATATTCATGGCCCGGGGAGTAAGATTGTGCCGCAAAAATAAGGAATCCCTTTTAATAAGCAAAAGTTTCCCCGGGGTGGAAAACACTTCCTCCGCAGTGGTCTTTCAGGCTTCCGGTAACCGTTGCCAAACAGTTGTTGCGTCCCAGCATACGCAGCACGCCAAGAAATGCAAATACCAGGGCTTCCTTGAAATCGATTGTCAGGGGCTCGGGGATATGCAGGTCTGATCCTTCCGGGAGGCGGACCCGGATGCGCTGTATCAGGTAAGTGTTGTGCGTCCCGCCTCCGGTAACCAGGATCCGGCCCGTTTCCCCGTCAGGGATGGCGCGTGAGACCATGATGGATACGTGTTCCACCCAGGTGTTCAACAGGTCCTGCAGGGAAAGCCTGCTTTGGTTCAGCAGCGGCATGACATGCTCATCCACCCATTCCCCGCCCAGACTTTTAGGACCGGTCTGGGAATAAAATGCCAGCTGGTTCAGCTTCTCAAGCAGGGGAAGGTCTGTTTTGCCGCTTTCAGCGATGGTCCCGCCGGGATCATATCCGGGGGTGACACCGCCAGCACTGCTGCCATCAGTAAGGTTGCCCGCTGTGCCGTGACCGCCAGCACTGCTGCCATCTGCGCGGCTGCCGTCTGCACCGCTTGCATTTGCTTCGGGCGCACCGGCACCGGCCACCAGACGGTTCATGACGTAGTTCACCGGACATATATCAAAGGCTTGTCTGTAACCATTGCGGTCGAACGAAATATTTGCAAAGCCGCCCAGGTTCAGGCAGTAGTGGTAGTCTCCGAACAACAGCTTGTCCCCGACCGGTACCAGGGGTGCGCCCTGTCCGTGCAGGGCCACATCCATGGAGCGGAAATCGCAGACAACCTTCCGGCCGGTTTCTGCGGCGATGGCTGCCCCGCTGCCGGCCTGCCAGGTGTAACCCAGGTCGGGCCGGTGGAAGACGGTATGTCCGTGTGAAGCGATGATCCCGCCAGGCCCGATCCGGTGTTTTTCAAAAAAATCCATCAGGGACCTTCCAATGAACCGGCCATATTCTGCGTGGAGCCTTACCAGCTGTGCTCCGGACAGGGTGGGGGCTTCCTCAAGGCGGGTTTTCCATTCCGCCGGATAAGGGATGGTTTCGGCATGCAGCATGCGGTAAGCCCACTTTTTATCCCTTTCTTCAAAAACACAATGCGCCAGGTCCAATCCGTCGAGGGAAGTGCCTGACATTACGCCGGTGGCAAACTGCTGCATAGGTTAAAGATGTTTTAGAAGCTGTTCCATCCGGATGCCCCTGGACCCCTTGACCAGGACGTTATAGCCGCTGATGGGGCTGGATGCCAGGGCCTTTGCGGCCTGCTTCGAATCTGCAAACCAGCTGCATGACTGTGGCAGGTCCGGGGTTTCACTTGCGATTCTCGAGAAGGCTTGTCCCACAAGTACAAGTCTGGTAAATCCTTGCCCGGCAGCCATGCGTAAGATTTTGCGGTGCTCTTCCTCCTCCGTTTCACCCAACTCCAGCATATCCCCTAAAAATACGGCGGTCCGTTCCTGCCCGAAGTTTGAAAAATTCTCCAGTGCTGCCTCCATGCTGGTGGGATTGGCATTGTAGGCGTCCATGATTACCGTATTGTGTTCCGTTTGGATCACCTGGGAACGGTGGTTGCCGGGTTCGTAACTTTCTATGGCCCTGGCCACTGCCCGGGCGGGAACGCCAAAATAGAGTCCCACAGCAACCGCAGCCATGATGTTCTCGAAGTTATAGGCTCCGGTCAGATTTGAACGGATATGTCCCTGCATTCCCCCTGCGGCTTTCCCGAAAGCCCTGTTGACCATGAATGAGATTTCCAGAAAGGGAAATGGCTTTTCGATCTGTCCCTGGCAATGGTTCTCCGCCTGCTTACCGTATTTAATCATGTTGGCTTTCCCTGCCAGCCGGAGCAATAATTCATTGTCCCCGTTCACGAAAAGCTGTCCGTTGTGCGCCTCCAAATGCCTGTAAAGTTCTGCCTTGGCCCTGGCAATGTTCTCCAGGCTGCCGAAGCCTTCCAGGTGGGCCTTCCCTATGTTGGTGATCAGTCCGTGCGTCGGTTCCGCGATCTGGCATAAACTGGCGATCTCACCCAGGTGGTTGGCGCCCATTTCCACGATGGCGACTTCTGCCGGATCATTGAGTTCGAGCAGTGTCAGGGGCACCCCAATGTGGTTGTTCAGGTTTCCCCGGGTGGCCACGGCCTGGAAGTGTGAGGAGAGCACGGCATGTACCAGCTCTTTGGTGGTGGTCTTCCCATTGGTGCCGGTAATACCCAGAACAGGGATGAGGAAGCGTTGCCGGTGGCGGGCGCCCAACTCCTGAAGGGTTTGAAGCACGGAATCCACCAAGAGGTATCCCGGTCCCTTCTGCTGCTTCGGGTCATCAATTACGGCCAGTCGGCAGCCAGCCTTCAGGGCAGCCTCAGCAAACCGGTTCCCGTCAAACACTTCTCCCTTCAGGGCGAAAAAAATGCTGCCTTCCCGGGCGTCCCGGCTGTCTGTGCAGACCGGTGCGCCCTCCTGCAGGAGCTGGTGCAGCAACAATACAGGGGCAGGGGACTTAAGCATGGGCTAAAATAAGAAAAAACCCGCTTGCATGGCAAACGGGCTTTTAAAAAAAGGTTTTGTCTGACTTACCTATTCACGCCCATCGGACTCCCGACCCGGTCCATTGCACAGCGAAAACCAATGTCGTTTGCAGACTCATTCTGGTCGAGATATCTCCTGGTACCAGGGTTGAGCCAATAGGCACGGTCGCGCCAGCTGCCGCCCTTGAAGACCCTGGTCTGGTCAGTTATCAGGCTGGTCTCGCCAAAGCTGTACATGCGCTGGGTATCCGAGATGTCTTCGGCTTCCTCACCCTCCATCAATTCGATATCCAGAATCTCAAGCTGTGACATGGCGTCTCCGTCGCGGTAGTTGATGTTGTTTGCACGCCGGTAGTTCTGCCTGGTATCATCGGGATCGTCCAACCTGCGGATCAGGCGACCCGTTTCCGGATCCCTTTCCAAAAAGCTCCCGTCTTCATCCCTGATGGTCTCAAATACGTTTCCACGGAACGGACGAAAGTCGGCCACAGCTTCATGGGAAAGTGGGCGGTACACATCTTTTACCCACTCATTGACATTGCCTGCCATATGGTACAGTCCGTAATCATTCGGCCAGGAGGACCTGGCGGGTACGGTGATCTCTCCGGCATCGTTCAGGTTCCCTGCCACGCCCATCATGTCTCCGCGTCCACGCTGGAAATTGGCCAGGAAGGTCCCACGTGTCCTTCTTTCCGCACTGCGCAGGTGTTGCCCGTCCCACGGGTATTGACGGCGCTCCACAATGCGCTCGTCTATCGTATTGCCCTTCAGTCCCAATGCGGCAAACTCCCATTCTGCTTCTGTAGGAAGCCTGTAGCGGGGAAGGAAAATTCCATCTTCACGTCTTATCAGACGGTTCTCGTTGTTTGGGTCCAGGTCACGCCGTGTAACGGCATCACTTCTGTAAAGCCCCGCGAGGTATGCTTCCGTAGTGAAAAAGTTGTCTGCGGAAACATCTCTCTGGTCCCATTCCATATAACCTTTATCCACCAGGATCATCTCGTTTACCCTGTCGGTACGCCAGGCGGCATAGTCCTTCGCCTGTACCCAGCTGACACCTACCACCGGGTAGTCGTGATAGGCAGGATGCCTCAGGTAGTTTTCCACAAACGGTTCATTGTAGGCCAGGGGGTCCCGCCAGACCAGGGTGTCGGGCAGGGCATTCATGTAGACCTGATGCGGACGTCCATCCTCACCTGCGCGAAATACTCTGTTCAGCCAGTAAAGATATTCAAGGTAATCCAGGTTGGTAACCTCGGTCTCGTCCATATAAAAGGAAGACACGGTGACCCGACGCTGGATGTTGTTCCAGTCGAACATCACATCATCCACGGTGCGTCCCATCACAAAAGTGCCTCCTTCCACAAACACCAGTCCGGGACCCAATTCCTGTTCCCGGTACTGCGATACTTCAAACCCGCCTGAGCCCTCGTGGTTGTAACGCCAACCCGTTGTGTTGGATACTTCCTGCCTGCCACATGAGGAAGCCACAATGGCAGTGGTCAGAAAAAGCAGGGCGGGAAGATTGAAGAAATGGTGATTCCGTCTCATATTTCGCTTGATTTTGTGCGCGTACAAAAATAACTAAAAAGCAGGACAGTTTAGTATACGGTATTTTATGTTTTTTGATTCACTATACATCGAAAAAATTACACTTATTTCATGTATGCCTTGTGTGGCACCTGAAAAACCGGAGAGGGAATGGTCATAACTGTAGCCCATCCGGAATGCCCCGAACTCCGCTCCCAGCAGATAGACAAGGGTATAGGGCCGACCCAGGTCCTGCCTGAGCCAAACCCCGGCCAGTAAGGGATCCAGTCCGGCATACAGGCCGTAATTGATCCTGGTGAAAGGTGCCTGGTGCTGTACAATGATGTTGGGTGAAATGGAAAAGGTCCCTGATTGTGGCCCCCTTTGCGACTGGTGTCCTCCACGCGGCTGCTGCCCCTGTCCCGGCCGTAGATGCATGCCAAAATGGGCGGTATATTTTCTGCTGAGCCGCTGTTCGCTGTTCTGGTAAAAGGCTTCGACAGGTTCAGAAAGGTTGTGGGCAGCAATCCCCCCGTATATGTTCTCAGAGTAAAACAGGATGCCGGCCGCAAAATTGGCGTAGCCGACCTGGTCGTACAATGGGACCGGCTCCCCATCCACCGCCCATTCCAGGTCCTGCCACTTGAAGTCACTCCGGGTGTATCCTGCCTGGGCGCCGAAATGGATATGGAAGTCGTCGGATGCCCGCAGGTGATAGGTGTAAATGCCCGACACCTGGTTCTTCATGATCAGCCCGGCCTGCAGGTCACTGGTGATCAGCAGGCCCAGTCCGCCATACAATGGCCTTACAAAGCCATCGTATGAGAAATTAAAAGTAGAGAAGGTGTTAAAGCCTACGAATGGCTGTGCCCTGGAATTCAAAACAAAGCGGTAGGCACCCGTAGATCCGGCAAATGCCGGATTCAGGTAAAGGGGGGAGGAAAAGAATTGTGAAAAAATCGGATCCTGTCCCATGGATGCGGATGCACCCAGCAGGAGGGATGAAAAAATAATCAGCCTGAAAACCCTTTTTGCCGATGGAAGTCTCATTAAGCTGTCGTAGAAATCGCATTAATCCGTCCTATCGGAAACGAAAATAAGGCATTATTGTTATTAATACAAGTATAATAGTCCATTCCCTAATGATTAAAGTTTTTTTAGATATTTGATATACAGCTATATGTGCGTGTTGCGGATGCCCAAAAAATATGCCCCCGTTTTTTTCGTTTTAAAACAAGTCATGCCTGTGGGGTGTTACTTTTACAAGGAATGAATAATTATGATGTCAACGCAACGGCTGTTCATTATTTTTGTCGGATTGATGCTGCTGCATCTGGGGGGCTTCCCTTCCGGTGATCGCATCCAGGTCAGACTTGCACATGAA
>SLSG01000178.1 GCA_007130545.1 Bacteroidales bacterium
CTTAAACCCGGCCACGGAGGAGATCCCGACCACGCTACCCCCGGACTTCAGCAGCCAGGGCAGGGCAAAATGGGTGCAATAAACCGCCCCCCAGAAATTCACCTGCATGATGCGCTCCAGCACTTCCGGGCTGGAATCACTGAACAGCGCACGCATTGAAATCCCGGCATTGTTGATCAGCACATCCAGGCGACCAAATGATTCCACGGCCTGCCTGACCAGTTGCTCACAGTCCGCCTCCCTGCCCACATCCGCACGCACCAGCAGGTAGCTGTCCGGCGCAAAGCCCGCACCGCGAACCAGGGCTTCCATCGGCTCCATCCTGCGGGCTGCCATTACCACCTTCATTCCGTGAGACAGCCCAGCAAGTGCCAATGCGGCACCAATACCTGAGGATGCCCCCGTAACGATCATCACCTTGTTCTCCAAACCCTGCATAAGCAATTCCTTTCAGGCAAACCTAATATTTTTTTTTAAACAATTTGCTACTTTTGTCTAAGCACCATATAGACTGCAGACCCATCCGACGAAAACCTAACCTATGCAACTTATAGAAGTAGTGACACGCAATACAGCCAGGGAGTTCCTTAAAGTGCCGGGGATCATATACAGAGAGGACAAAAACTGGATCAGCCCCCTGGATAAGGATGTGGAGGCCACGTTTGATCCCGGGAAAAACCCCCTCTTCAAAACCGGAGAAGTGACCAGGTGGGTGCTCAGGGATGGTTCGGGAAGCTTGATCGGAAGGGTCGCTGCATTTGTCAACCAGCAATTGGCGCATACTTTCAGGCAACCTACAGGGGGAATCGGTTTTTTTGAGTGCATCAACGACCGGGAGGCGGCATTTCTGTTGTTTGACCGGTGCAGGGAATGGCTGCAGGAAAGGGGCATGGAGGCCATGGACGGACCCATAAACTTTGGAGAGAAGGAGCGGTTCTGGGGCTTGCTCGTGGAAGGGTTCGACCGCCGTCCGACTTACCTGCTGAACTACAATCCCCCATATTACAGGGAACTTTTCGAAGCCTACGGGTTCAGGACCTTTTACGAGCAATTCGTATACCATATGGACGCCAATGTGAAGCTGCCACCCATCCTGGAGGAAAAATTCAAACGGCTGATGAAAGCACAGGGATTTCGCTTCGAACACCTGAATATCAAACAGTTGGAAAAGTATGCCGAAGACTTCCTGACCGTCTACAACAAGTCGTGGACCGGCACGCACAAGTTTTTCCGGCCAATGACCAAACCGGAAGCCCTGCAGACTTTCAGCAAAATGAAAGGCATCATTGACGAGGAATTGGTCGTGTTCGGTTACCGCGGGGAAGAACCGATCGCCTTTCTCGTTTGCATACCCGAACTGAACCAGTTATTCCGCTATGTAAATGGCAAACTGAATCTGTGGGGCAAGCTTAAGTTTTTATTTTACCGTCGGATGGGGAAGGCGCGTTCGATACAGGGACTGGTGTTCGGGACCGTGCCGGAATACCGCAACAAGGGCGTGGAAAGCGGCCTCATTCTAACGCTAAGGGACCTGGTCGTACCAAAAAAATGGTACAGGGACATGTATATGAACTGGATTGGTGATTTCAACCCGAAAATGTCCAAAATCGTTGAGCACATCGGGGCAAAAAAAGCCTTCACGCTGATCACATACCGCAAGTTGTTCGACGACACTGCGGAGTTTGAACGGCACCCTGTGCTGGATTAATGATTCCCGCCCTCTCAATGGGCAAGGCGGGCCCTCCCTGGAATTTGCCCCGGGCCGTTCACGGGCAAAAAGAAAAAAAAACTTTGCATTTTTAAGAAAGGCTGGTATCTTTGCACTCTCAAAAAACAACGGTCATTTCCATATTGAACAGGCGACTTGGTAGCTCAGCTGGTAGAGCACATCCCTTTTAAGGATGGGGTCCTGGGTTCGAGCCCCAGCCAAGTCACAAAAAACCCGGACCTTCAGAGCCCGGGTTTTTTTATGCTTTGATGCCGGATTAAAACGCGGCCATCAGCAAGTCAATGTCCTGGTATGGGAGTCCGAAGTACTCCCCGATGTATTGATTGGTCAGTATCCCATTGAACAGGTACACCCCCTGCCGCACCCCGGTATCTTTCTTCAGCATGTTCTCCACCCCGCCTTCCTCCCCAATGGCCAGCAGCACCGGAACGAAAAAGTTGCTGAATGCATAGGAAGCTGTGTGCGGCACCCTGGAAGCGATGTTGGGCACACAATAGTGGGTTACCCCGTGTTTCTGGAAAACGGGTTCAGAATGGTTGGTCACCTCGCTGGTTTCCACGCACCCCCCCTGGTCGATGCTGACATCCACCACCACCCCGCCGTATTTCATCTGGCTCACCATGTCTTCGGTAACCACAATGGGGGTCCGTCCATAAGACGAATGCAGCGCCCCGATGACCACATCGGCAGTCTTCAATGCCTTAAGCAATACCTTGGGCTGAATGATGGAGGTGAAAATTCGGGCATTCAGGTTGTTCTGCAGGCGGCGCAGCTTGTAAATGGAGTTGTCAAAGACTTTGACCATGGCGCCAAGCCCCATTGCGGCACGGACCGCGTACTCACCCACTGTACCGGCACCCAGGATGACAACCTCTGTCGGGGTGATCCCGGAAAACCCGCCGAACATGCGCCCTTTGCCAAATTTTTTATTGCACAAATACTCAGAGGCAATCAGGATGGAGGTATTCCCGGCGATCTCGCTCATGCTGCGCACCAGCGGAAAAGAATTGGTCTTGTCACGGATGAACTCAAAGGCAGCCGCAGTGACCTTTTTTTTCACCAGGGTCTTGAAATATTCCTCTTTTTGCATCGGAAGCGCCAGGGAAGAAAGCACCACCTGGCCCGGTTTGACCAACTCAAGTTCCTTGTCGGTCAAAGGGCCGACTTTCAGAATGATATTGGCCTTGAACACCTCCCCGTGTGAGTGGACCAGTTCCCCGCCTGCATTGGCAAACTCCTTGTCCGGGAAAAATGCATTGTCGCCGGCCTTGGATTCGATCAGGATTTTGTGCCCGTTCTGCACCAGTACGGCCACCGCTTCGGGGGCCAGTGCAATGCGGTTCTCCTGATAGGTGGTTTCCCTGGGAATACCGATGACCAGGTTGTGCTTCCTTTTCCGCACCTCCAGCATTTCCTCCTGGGGCATGTACTGCCCGCCATGGCTAAACAATACGTAGTCTTTTCCTGAACGTTCCATTACAAACAATTTATTTAATCCCCAGACTTTGACAAAGGAAACCCGGAATCACCCTCAGGTGCACCCACATCCTCTGCCCGGATAATGCGCTGCCCCCCTTCTTCTGTCATATAAACCCTGCAGCAATCATCCGGGATCAGATGCTCCAGCTTTTCGGGCCACTCCATGAAACAAAAGTTACCGGAATAAAAATAATCCTCATATCCCAGGTCAAACACCTCCTCAAGTTTTTTAACCCGGTAAAAATCAAAATGGTAGACCACCCCCCCTGCAGACATCCGGTACTCGTTTATCAGGGAGTACGTCGGACTGCTGACCACGTCCTGCACACCCAGGTGCTTGCAGATGGCTTTTATAAACGTGGTCTTGCCCACGCCAAGCTGGCCGTAAAATGCAAACACCCTCCGGTCCGGAAATCCTGCCAGCAGCTTCTGCCCGACTGGGAAAAGTTCCTCCGGCCGGGTGATATTAAATTCAATTTCCCTGCCCATCCCCCGTTTATTTGGCCTTCAGGTAAACGAAGGGCACCATTATCTCGTCCATCGACACCCCCCCGTGCTGAAAGGTATTTTTGTAATAATTCACGTAATAGTTGAAATTATTCGGATAGGCGAAGAAGTTGTTCTCCAGTGCAAAAATATAACTAGAGCTGACCGACTCCCTCGGCAGAAAGGCATCGGCCGGGTTTCTGACCTCGAACACCTCGCCTGCATCATATTGAAGGTTACGTCCCGTCTTGTATCGAAGATTGGTGTTAGTGTTCTTATCCCCCACAACTTTTGTCGGATTGTTCACTTTGATTGAGCCGTGGTCGGTGGTCAGCAGGATACTTATTTTCCTGGAAGCCAATGCGCGGATGATCTCCCAAAGCGGAGAGTGCTCGAACCAGCTGACGGTAAGTGAGCGGTAAGCGGCTTCGTCATCGGCCAGTTCTTTCAGCACCTCCATCTCGGTGCGTGCATGGGAAAGCATGTCAACAAAGTTGTACACCAGGATATTCAGCGGGGCCCCAAGATAGTTGTTCAGCTGTTCGCTGAGTTTCTTCCCGGCGCCCATATTCAGTATCTTGTGGTAATGGAACTTGGCGTCGACCCTCAGCCTTTTCAATTGCTCTGCCAGCAAATCAGACTCAAACTGGTTTCTGGGACCCTCATCCGACTCTCCTGTCCAGTACCGGGGATATTTCTTCTGGATCTCACTCGGCATCAGTCCGGCAAAGAACGCATTCCGCGCATACTGTGTGGCCGTAGGCAGGATGCTGAACACCATCTCTTCCCTTACTACCCGGTAAAACTCACTTATGAGCGGCTGCAGGACTTTCCACTGGTCATACCTCATGTTATCAATGAGGATGATGAACAGTTGCTCCTCTTGTTTGATCACTGGCAGGCAGCGGTCCCTGAACAGGGTATGGGAAAGCACAGGGGACTCGTCCCGTCCGCTGGTTTTCACCCAGTCCAGGTAATGGTCTGTCACAAAACTCGAGAATACCCTGTTGGCTTCCATTTTCTGCATGCGGAAAATTTCCTTCAGGCTGTTGTCCTGCAGCTTCTCCAGTTCCAACTCCCAGTATACGAGCTGCCTGTAGACCTCCTTCCATTCATCGGGATCAAGACGGGAATTAATCTGCATGCCGAGCTGCCGGAACTCCTGCTGATAAGCCTGGGTCGTTTTCTCACTGACCAGTTTCTTGTTCTCCAGGTTCTTTTTAATCGACAAAAGGATCTGGTTGGGGTTGACGGGCTTGATCAGGTAGTCGGAAATATTGCTCCCGATTGCATCATTCATGATGGACTCTTCCTCGCTTTTGGTGATCATCACCACCGGAAGTCCCGGGCGCATCGCCTTGATCCGGGACAGGGTCTCCAGTCCGGAGAGGCCAGGCATGTTCTCATCCAGAAAAATGATATCAAATAGTCTTTCCTTGATCATATCCAGGGCTTCCCCCCCGCTGTTCGTGGTATAGACCTCAAATCCCCTGTCCCTTAAAAAGATCACATGTGGCTTGAGCAGGTCTATTTCATCATCGGCCCAAAGAATGGAAATACTCATGTAGTTTTTCGATTTATACGGGTGTTAAAAAGAAAACCGGACAAGGGCCGGTTCGGCATACTGTCTAACGTAAAATACGATCTGGATAATATCCGCAGGGCAAAACAAATTTAACGAAAAAATACCGATATTTGATGCGGAGTCCCCTGAATTTGCCAAAAAAGGAAACCCTGGCTCCCCAAACCTTTGCTTTCATGCCGACGCATACCACCAACAAGCTGAAAATCTTCAACGATCCGGTATACGGGTTCATTCAGCTGCCTGATGAAAGCGTCTTCGACCTGATAGAGCATCCCTTTTTTCAAAGATTGCGCTACATCAAACAACTGGGGATGACTCACCTGGTCTACCCGGGAGCGCTCCATACCCGGTTTCACCATGCCATGGGAGCGATGTACCTCTGCCTGCAGGCGATAGAGATTCTGCGCTTCAAAGGGCAGGAGATCACCGAGAGAGAGGCATTGTCGACCCTGCAGGCCATTTTACTGCACGACATTGGTCACGGTCCGTTCTCACATGCCCTTGAAAAGGTTTTGGTGAGGGAAATCGGGCATGAAGCCCTGACCACCCTATTCATGGAAAGGCTGGACCAGCAGCAGGGCATCTCACTGTCCGGCGCCAGGGAGGTATTCAGCGACCACCACCCAAAAAAGTTCCTGCACCAGCTTATATCCGGTCAGCTCGACATGGACCGCATGGATTACCTGAACCGTGACAGTTTCTTCACGGGGGTTTCTGAAGGGGTGGTCAGCTGGGACCGGATTATTAAAACCCTGAATTGTTCGGAAAACCAATTGGTAATTGATGAGAAGGGGATCTACAGCATTGAAAAATTCCTGATTGCCAGAAGACTGATGTACTGGCAGGTATACCTGCATAAAACGGTCATTGCCGCAGAAACGCACCTGGCTGCAATCATCCGCCGGGCAAGGCAGCTGGCCGCCGCCGGTGAGCCGATGCACATACAGGGTCCACTGCTGCGCTTTCTCCGGGATGACTTTCGGGTAGTGGATTTTGAGCGGGATACCAGCCTTCTGGAAGATTATTCCCGCCTGGATGATCACGATGTTTTCTCGGCCATAAAAACCTGGACGGATCATCCCGACAAGGTACTGAACCGGCTTTGCACCCAGCTGACAAGCAGAAAACTTTTCCGAATCATTATCCAAAGAGAGTCTTTTCAAAAGGGGATGCTGGATGAGCTAAGAAAAAAGATCTCGAAGCTGTATGACATTCCCCCTGAAGATGCTGCATTTTTTACCGCACAGGGGATTACCCGAAACAAAGCCTATGACCCGGGGGTGGGTAACATATGGATCCTGGGTAAGGACGGCGGACTGACGGATATTGCGGAGGCAAGCGACCAATTAAGCATCAGTGTGCTTTCCCAGCAAGTGGAAAAGCATTTTCTGTGCTATCCCAAAGAGCTGGACGCCGAACCTGTCCGGCGCGATCTCACAGAAACATAATCCGAACACAGAAGAGCCCTTTATACATACCTGAGAAACGAACCAACCTAACAAGTCCATATGGAATATACCGCTGAACAAATCGCCAGCTACCTTGGCGGAAAAATAGAAGGAGATCCCCTGACCAGGGTAAGCAAGGTGGCGAAGATCGAAGAAGCCACGCCAGGCACCATCACCTTTCTGGCCAACCCGGTCTACACTCCGTTTGTCTATACGACAGGAGCCAGCATTGTCCTGGTCAGTGCGGATTTTGTCCCTGAGCAGAAAATAAATACCACCATCATCCGGGTAAAGGACCCCTATGGGGCGCTTGCACAGCTCCTTGCGTTTTACAAGAGCAGCATCCCGGAGAAACAGGGCATTTCCGGTCTCGCCTTCATTCCCGGGAACTTGTCTGCCGGCGAGAATGTCTATATCGGGCCATTCGTGTATATCGGCGAAAACGTGAAGCTTGGCAAGCATGTCAAACTTCATCCGCACTGCCATGTAGGCGACAATGTTGTCATCGGGGACAATACGGTCCTTTTCAGCGGGGCGCGGATCTATGACGATTGTGTGATCGGAAGCAACTGCACACTGCACTCCAATGTGGTGGTCGGAGCAGACGGTTTCGGGTTTGCACCCCAGGGGGGAAACGGTTTTAAGAAAGTGGAACAAATCGGCAATGTGGTCATAGACGACCATGTGGAAATCGGAGCAGGAACAGCCATTGACCGTGCCACCATGGGGTCAACAAGGATCCACACAGGTGTAAAACTGGACAACCTGATACAGATCGGCCACAACGTGGTGATCGGCGAAAACACGGTCATTGCCGGACAGACCGGGATTGCCGGATCCACCAAGATCGGCCGCAATTGCATGATTGGGGGACAAGTGGGCATTAGCGGACACCTCACCATAGGGGATGATGTGAAGATCGCTGCCCAGTCGGGAATCTCAAGCCATGTGAAGGACGGCCAGATCATCATGGGGGCCCCGGCATTTGAAGCATCCAAATTCAGAAAGGCCTTTATACATTTCCGCAACCTGGAAAAGATCGTGGCCAGGATCGATGAGCTGGAAAAAAAGCTTTAAAAAAATAGTTTACCTTTGCTTCTCTGTTCAACCCTGCTCCCGGGCAATTCCCCGAGGGGCGCAAATGTCTGATCATGAACTTGAAGCAGCAAACCCTAAAAAAACCAACAAACCTTAAAGGTGTCGGATTGCATACCGGGAAGATGGTTGATCTGACCATACATCCTGCAGAAGAAAACAGCGGCATTGTATTTTTGCGCAAGGATATCGGACCCGAAGCGGTTGTCGAGGCCAGCGCCTTGCACGTGGTTGATACCTCAAGAGGAACCACCCTGGAAAAGAACGGAATCCGGATTGCCACTGTGGAGCATGTGTTGGCTGCCCTTACCGGCCTGGGCGTGGACAACGCGGTCGTTGAAGTGGACTGTCCTGAAATACCCATCATGGACGGCAGCAGCAAATTTTTTGTGGAGGCCATCCAAAAGGCCGGAACGGTTGAGCAGGAAGCCCTGAGGGAACCTTTCGAAATCCGGGAGCCCATCCGGTTCTATCACGAGGAAAAGGATTGTGAGTTCATAGCCCTTCCATCCGACCACTACCGCATCACATGCCTGATTGACTACAACTCGGATGTACTGGGACACCAGCATGCCAGCATGGACCACATCTCCGGCTTTGCAAAGGAAATCGCCCCAAGCCGTACATTTGTGTTTATCCATGAACTGGAGATGCTTCTTTCCCAAAATCTTATCAAAGGCGGGGACCTCAGCAATGCGATCGTGTTCGTGGACAGGCCGATAAAGCAGGAGGAGCTCGACAAACTGGCCAAACTATTCAACAGGGATACTGTGGATGTAAAGCAAGAGGGCATCCTGAACAACCTGGATCTGTACTATCCCAACGAGCCGGCCAGGCACAAACTACTCGACATTGTGGGCGACCTGGCGCTGGCCGGCAAGCCCATCAAGGGACATATCATTGCCAGCAAGCCCGGCCATGCCTCCAATGTGCTTTTTGCCAGGGAAC
>SLSG01000034.1 GCA_007130545.1 Bacteroidales bacterium
AAAAACATTGGGAACCACCGGCAGACTGCCTCGCCTTGATCTGCCGGGTATCCGGTTGGAAGAATCATCTTGCCAGGTTAGTGGTGAAAAATTCAGCAACCTGCGGTGGTTCCAATGAACTTGTATTCTTCATGTCTGACAGGGGGCAGGCAATTCTTCCCCCTGTATACCGTATACGTAAACCAAGTCACATTTGCTGCAGGCCACCCTTTTTTTTGTAAGTTTGTCGCGATTTCATCCGGAAAAAGTGGCTGAACAATACTTCATGTAAACATCACTGGTCATATGGGCAGAAGATCCAGAAATAAAAGGCCGCAAAAATCAAACACCTTCCAGAATTTTCTTTTTTACTTTTTCTTTGTTTTTTGCATTGTTATTCTCCCTTTAATCATACGTCGCCAGGCCTTGGACATATCGCTGATGCCGAGGATGTTGGCCCTTTTTGTCTTTCTGCTTGCCTTCTTGTTATTACTGTCCAGGGAAAAAACATTCAGGGAGCTGGACCTGTCGGTGCTTAAAAAAGTCATATTCCCGGTTTTTCTGACCTACCTGCTATTGAGTATTTTTTCTCTTCTGTTCGCGACAAACTATACGGCCGGTTTGTTTGATATTTTGAAAACCTTTGCCACAATTTCCGTAATGGCATTCGCTTGCTTGATCATACTGCAACATAAAAACTGGTCTGTTGAACTGCCAAAATTTTTTATCATCACGTCCATTATCCTTCTCTGCATCGGGTTTTTTGAAATGATTAGCGAACTGGGGTTTGGATTTCATCCACGTCATCAAATTTCCAGGGTACAGGCACTAATGTCAAATGTGAACTTGTATGCAAGCTTTCTTATGCTTCTTGTGCCATGGACGATTCTCGGATTGTTCATCTATAAGCGTGTCTGGAAGGCAATTTCAGCAGTTTCCCTGGTGCTTTTGTTATTAATGATTTTACTGTTACAAACCCGGGCTGCATACATCGGAATTATTGCCGGTTTAATGGCAACATCTGCAATGGTGTTCTACCACCACCAGGCTTTCAGCCTTCGAAGAAGTTTGCGAAATAAATTGGTTATCGGTGCAATCGCCATATTGGGGGGAGTGATTTTGCTGGTCTCTATAGCCGGAGAAGACAACATATATGCCAGCCGTTTACAAAGCAGTTTCTCTTTATCTGAGAACGAACCCAGAATGATAATATGGGATATGACTGCCCGAATGATTACTGATTATCCAATCACCGGAGTCGGAGCCGGTAATTTCACAATCAGGGTGCCAGAATATTTCGGATACCATGATTTGACTGGTCGTCCCACAAACTTGTTAAGACCACACAATGACCCGATGTGGGTATTAGCTGAAAAAGGCGTCTTTGGTTTGATTTTATTTTTGGCAATTTTTGCTGTCGCAGTTTTTTATACCTGGAAGGTGGTTGCAGGAAATACTGACAAAGAGAAAAAAATGCTTGCTTTGACTGTTTTTTTTGCTTTGACTGGTTATTTCATGAATTCCCTGTTTGACTTCCCTCTTGAACGGATTACCCACCAGGTAGTTCTGGGTATTATGCTTGCTGTTATAACTACGTTGTATCACTTGCAGGTTAATGAAAAAGGAGGGATGCCAGTCACTGGTATAAGGAAAATTGCACTCATTCCGATTGCCCTGATCCTATTGGTTGGAGTTCGTTACAGCCAGCAAGCCCTTAAGCAGGAAAAATATTTGGTTTTGGCCAGAGCGGCAGACATAGGGCAGGACAACAGGGCTTTTCTGGCTTATGCCAAGGAAGCATCCACCCCATGGCGAACCATTGATCGGCAGGGTATCCCTGTTGCTTACACGGAAGGGGTGGCCCATTCAAAGCTTGGGGACCAGGAAGCCACATTAAAAAAATACGAAGAAGCTCGCCGGCATCATCCCAACCGGCATATGATATTAATCAATCTCGGGATTATCTATATTGATATACAGGAATACGACAAAGCAGTGGAATGCTTTACCAGGGTGCTTTCGATATTTCCGCTAAGTATGGAGGCACTGAATAACCTTGCGGTTTGCCATATTTACCTTGAGGATTATGATGCTGCCCTGGAAACCCTGGAGCGTATACCTGAGAACCTACGCACAGATGATGTACGGTTTAACATCTCATATGCAAGGCAGCAGCTGCAGATAATGGAGATGCTTGGGACAGACCGAAGGCCTGGTGATTAATTTTTTTCTGGTTCCCGCTTACCAGGTTTTATAAGGCCTTCTGATAAGACTGACATTGTAATAGCTTGCCTGCCCTGTCACCTCCTCCCCCAGCCAGGAAGGCTTTTCAAATTCCTCATCTTCTGACTGCAACTCCACCTCAGCCACTACAAGTCCGGCATTTTCCCCCTGGAACTCGTCCACCTCAAACACATGCCGGCCTGCCGGGACAAGGTAGCGGATCTTCTCAATCTTGCCGGGTTCACACAAGGCCATCAATGATCGGGCATCCTCCACCGGGATCTCCTTTTCCCATTCAAAGCGACTGTTGCCGGATACATTGCCCGCCCCTTTTACCGTGATAAATGCCTGCGGGCCATGGATGCGCACCCGCACGCTGCGCTCCGGAACAGATGACAGATAGGCCTGCACGATTTGCTCAGCGCCAATGGCATCCTTTTTAAAATCCCCGGAAACCAGGAATTTGCGTTCGATCTCCTTTGCCATACATGGTCTTTTTAACTAAATTAGCCGGGCAAACCAAATCCAGCGATGCCTTCCCTTTTCCAAATATACAAATCTTCGGCCGGAAGCGGCAAAACCTATACCCTGGTCAAGGAATACCTGAAGATCGTATTGAAAGACCCCGGCCGTGTCAGGAGCATACTTGCCATAACCTTTACCAATGCCGCAGCAGCAGAGATGAAAGGAAGGATCATCGGGGAGCTGGGAAACATTTCTTCCCTTCATGCGGAAAGCGATCCGGCCGGAAAAGTGCCGGAGGCGAACGGCGCTGCACTGGAACTGCTCGCCAGGATTAACCGGGATTGGGAGGAAGAGGGCCTGGGAAGGATGCCGGAGGCCCTGATGATAAAAAATGCAGGCCTCGTCCTGAAAAACATCCTGCACAATTATTCCGAATTTTCCGTTAGCACCATCGACAGCTTTGTGCACAGGATCATCCGTACATTTGCCTTTGACCTGCATATCCCGCTGAACTTCGAAGTGGAGCTGGATGCGGACACCCTGCTCAGGCAGGCCGTGGACATCCTGATCAGCCGGGCCGGTGCCGATCCGGACGCGACAAAACTATTGATCTCCTTTTTGCTCACCCAGGCCGAGGGAGGGAAGGACATCCGGATTGAGAACCAGATCGCCAGACTGGCCAGGACCCTGATGGATGAGGGGGGCAGCATTCCGTTGCAAAAATTAAGAAACTTGTCGCTCGGGGATTTCCTGGTGATCTCAAGGGAGATAAAGGCCGAATTAAGGGCTTTTGAAGCACAAGCAAGAAGTACGGCCAGAAAAGCCACGGGGCTGATCCGTCAGCAGCAGCTGATAAGCGCGGCCTTTGCACATGGCCGGAGCGGCATTGGGGCCTATTTTGAGAAAATTGCGGAAAGCGAGCCTCCTTCCACCATCCCGCTTCCGGGCAAGTCTGTGCGGAAAACCATCGAAGAGGACAAATGGTTTTCCAGCAAGGCAGGCAAGGATGAAAAAGCCCGGATCGAACAAATAAAGGACTCCTTGTTGCTGGCCTTTGAGGAGATCAACGGCAGCCGGGAGGAAAAAATGGGCAGGTACAGGAGCCTGCAAGCCGTGGCGAAAGACCTGTTTCCGGTGGCCGTCCTCAACGAGGTGGAAAAGGTGCTTGAAGAAATCAAGTCCGAGCATTTGCTGTTGCACATATCCGACTTCAATAAAAAGATCGCTGCCATCATCGCCGAACAACCCGTGCCTTTCATTTATGAACGCCTGGGTGAAAAGTACCGGCACTACATGATCGATGAGTTTCAGGACACATCGGTGCTGCAGTGGCAGAACCTGATCCCCCTGGTTGAAAATGCACTTGCCGGCGGCAACATGAGCCTGGTGGTGGGGGACGGGAAGCAGGCCATTTACAGGTTCCGCAATGGGGATGTCGAGCAGTTTGCCTTGCTTCCCGGCCTCAGCAAAGAGATCCGTGCAGCGGCCAGGGACGAATGGGAGCGGTCGCTCACAGCGGCACATGTGAATAAGAACCTGGGTACAAATTTCCGCTCCCAAAGGGAGATCGTGGAATTCAACAACCGTTTTTTCCTTTTTGCCCAAGCCGTGCTCAGCGAACCACAGCGGGCCGTGTATGACGGACTTGCCCAAAACTACCTGGAGAAAAAAAACGGAGGCTATGTGGAAGTGGCCTTTGTGGAAGGGGAAGGCCAAGCTTACAAGGATGCCTCCCTGGGGGCGATCGTGGACATTCTCGGCCGCTGCCGGGAGGCAGGACACCCCCTGGGTGACATCACCATTCTTTGCAGGGCCGCCGACGAGGCGAGCATGGTATCGCGCAAGCTGCTTGAGAACGGAATCCCTGTAATCTCTTCAGAATCCCTGCTGCTCAACCAGTCAGACGAAGTGAATTTTATCCTGGCATTGCTGAAACTGCTGGCCGACCCGGATGACCAGGTGGCAGCCGTGGAGGCCGTTTCCTACCTTCAGAAAAGTGGCATCGTAAAGCAGCCCGGCAACCTGCCCGGGGCACTGGATGCGCTCAATCTGTTTGGCAGAAACAGAGGACAACAGTCCCCCACGCTGCACCAGTCCGTCGAGTCCCTTTTGGAAAACAACGGCATCTCTTTCTCATTCCGTTCATTTATCCACCAAAACCTGTATGACATCTGCGAGACGATCATACGGAGCTTTTTTGCAGGGCAGCAGCCACCCAACCCCTTCGTGGCTTTTTTCTCAGATGCCGTATTTGATTTTGCCGGGAAAAACAAACTGGCCGTGAAGGATTTTCTGGAGTGGTGGGAAGAAAAAAGCGACAAGTACTCACTCATTGTGCCGGAAGGGGTTCAGGCGGCAAGGGTCATGACCATCCACAAGTCCAAAGGCCTGCAGTTCCCGGTGGTGATCTGCCCGTTTGCGGACTGGGGCAGTGGACGGCTGACGAAGGATGGGCAGTGGGTGGATTTGGAAGACGGACTGGTGCAGGGGCTTGAAACAACATGGATAAGCCTGGGCAAGGACCTGCTCGAGGGCACCCCTTATGCAAACCTACGTGAACGGGAAAAGGGAAAAAGCATGCTTGACCTTTTGAACCTGGTATATGTTGCCTTTACCCGTCCGGCAGAAAAGCTTTTTATCCTGACAAAAACAAGCAGTCTCCATATGGGAAACACCCAGGGCATGCTGCACCATTTCCTCCGGCAGGAAGGCCGCTGGCAGGATGACCAAAGGGTTTATCCGTTCGGGGCTTTTGAGGGAGGCGGACCTGTCGGGCAGGCTTCGGGAGCCGGGCAAGGCGGGCGGACCACCACTGGCGGACACGACGAACCGGCAGCCGGAGCCGGGGTACAGGCAGCCGGAGCCGGACCCGGTCCGTTCAGGGAGATCATTTCCAACTCCTGGAGCCGGGCGTTGCGCATGCGTTCTCACCAGGAAGAAAGGCGCATTGCCATCGGGGGGGAAGATCCCATGCAGCGGGGCAACCTGTTGCACCGGGCCATGGAGAAGATCTTTTCTAAAAAGGATGTCTTTCCGGTGCTGGACCACATGGTGGCCAGGGGAGAGATAGACCTGGACCGGGCAATGGAATGGAGGGAAAAGATCAACCAGCTGATCAGCCAGGCTGCCGTGCGGCCATACTTTGAAGAAGGACTGACCACCAAACCCGAGGCCGGCCTGTTTGACGAAAAGGGGAATTTTTTCCGCCCGGACAGGGTGGTGCTGATGGAAGACCGGACCGCAGTCATTGACTACAAGACAGGCAAGGCTTACCATACCCACAGGGAACAGATCGGCATGTATGCCGGGCTGCTTGAAAAAATGGGCTATCCGAATGTAAAAAAACTCATTCTCTACCTCGACCGCAATGAGGTCGTGGAAGCGTGATCACCAAAGTATGCGTGCAAACCGGGACCATGGGTACAGATGGGCCGGAACACTGGGCTGGCAAAACCTGGACAGGTAAAACCAGTCTAAATTAAAACTACCTGAAACTCTGTGCAATGTGACCGAAACCAGGCAGCCGATAATAAAAAAAGTAGTATTTTGATGCCGGATTATCCTACACACAAGATATTATCAACATATGTCTACGCAAAATATTCTGGAAAAGCATGCGCCGGAGCGCCACAACATCCTGATGATCCTGCATGATCTACAGGACCACCATCCACAGAACTACCTGACGGAGGAGGCGCTTGAGGCCACAGCCAGGTACCTGAAGCTAACCAAAGCCTCCGTATACGGAGTGGCCGGGTATTATACCATGTTCAGCCTGAAACCCAGGGGCAGGCACATCATCCGGGTCTGCGTTTCGGCCGTTTGCGAGCTGAAGAAATCTGAGTCCGTGATCGCCCATCTGGAATCCACCCTGGGCATTAAAACCGGCCAGACCACCCCTTGCGGCCTCTTTACGCTGGAATTGTCAGAATGTATTGGCCAATGCCATGAAGCCCCTTCCATGATGATCGGGCAGGCCGTTTACAACAACCTGGACGCGGAGCGGATCCGCGAGGTCATTGAAAGCATCCGTAACCAAGGATAAGGTTTTACCAGGAAATCATTGAACCCATGATAAAGGAAACACGCATTGTTCTGAAGAACATCGGAAAGATCAACCCGGAAAGCATTGATGATTACATCGCGGCTGGCGGATACAAGGGCTTGAGAAAAGCCCTGTCGATGGACCCCCTGTCCATAATTGACGAGATGACCGAAGCTGGTTTGCGCGGTCGGGGCGGGGCGGGCTTCTCCACGGGCATGAAGAAGAAGTTTACCAGCCAGGGCTGCCTGGAATGTCCGCAACGATACGTGGTCGTGAATGCCGATGAAGGAGAGCCCGGCACGTTCAAGGATCGCGTCATTATGGAACAGGACCCCCACCTCTACATCGAGGGAACGATCATTGCCGGATATTCCATCCAGGCCACCAAGGGGTTCATTTACATCCGCGCGGAGTATTATGCGTCGATCGACAAAACCCGAAAAGCCATAAAGGCAGCCTACGAAAAGGGATTCCTGGGCAGCAACATCCTGGGTTCGGGCTTTGATTTCGACCTGGAGATCAAGCTGGGCGCCGGGTCTTACCTTTGCGGGGAAGAGCTGACGATGCTGGAATCCCTGGAGGGCAAGCGCGGCAACCCACGCATCAAGCCACCCTTCCCGGCCGAAAAAGGCGTGTTCGGCATGCCCACCCTGGTCAACAATGTGGAGACCCTTGCCAATGTGCCCCACATCGTACTTAACGGAAAGGACTGGTACCGGCAGTTCGGGACGGAACGCTCCCCCGGAACAAAGGTCTTTACCATCAGCGGGCAGGTCCGACTCCCGGGCCACTATGAAATCGGACTGGGCGTCACGCTAAGGCAGCTTATTGATGACCTGGCGGGCGGCATGCTGCCGGGCAAAACCTTCAAGGCGGCATTGCTGGGCGGTGCGGCAGGGACTTTTGTAGACGCAAGCATGCTCGACGAGAAAATGACCTATGACAACCTGAGGGAAAAAGGCGCGACCCTGGGCTCCGGTGCAGTCATCGTCCTGGCTGAGGGAGATTCCGTTTATGACGTCCTGCTCAACTGCCTGCGGTTTTTCCGGCATGAATCATGCGGCAAATGCGTCCCCTGCCGCGTAGGCACCTCCCTGCTGGTCAGGGAGACCGAAAACCTGAAAAACGTGGCGGCAGGCAAAGCCCTGCTCGATCGCATGGTCCGCGAATCGGAAATCATGGCAGCCACCTCCCTTTGTCCACTGGGACAGTCCCCCATCCTGCCGCTGGAATCTGCGGCCAGGTATTTTGAATCCGAGCTGGTTTCCGGCTAGCCAGCGTGCCGTTTCCCGGATGTATTGCCCGCCCATCCGACAAAAAAACAATAACAAAACCAAGGTGTGCGCACCGAACAACCAAAACGACCCGGTATGTCCAAACAAGTCACGATCACAATAGACAAGCAGAAAATAACGGCCCCGGCCGGTGCAAACCTGCTGCAGGTGGCCAAAGCGAACGGTATTGCCATTCCGAACCTGTGCTACCATAAAAAACTGAGTCCGACCGGCGCCTGCCGCCTTTGCGTGGTGAAGATCAAGGACATGCGTGGCTTGGTTGCCTCCTGCACGGTCGGCCTGGCAGATGGCATGGAGGTCACGGCTTTTGACCAGGAGCTGGAAGAGGCCCGGAAATATCTGCTGGACTACCTGCTGGCCGAGCACAATGAAGCATACGACGGTTCCTATGCCGATGAGTTCCGGGAGCTGATCTTCCGCTACGGGCTCGACAAAAAGGAAAACCGCCGTTTCCCGTCTATCTGGAAGGAAATGGCTTATCCAAAAGACGAGACCTCCCCTGTGCTTAGCTACGACGCCTCCAAGTGCATCAAGTGTTTCCGTTGTATTAAAGCCTGCGACGAGGTGCAGGGCAAGAACGTGCTCTCATTCACCAACCGGGGCATCACCTCCTATATCATCGGGGGCTTCGACAAATGGGGGGAGAGCGAATGCGACGGCTGCGGGGAGTGCATACAGCTTTGCCCGACAGGCGCCATCGTCGAAAAGCCACATCGCAGCGTGGTCAATATCGAAA
>SLSG01000099.1 GCA_007130545.1 Bacteroidales bacterium
TCCTTTCCGTCATGGCATATGCAAACCCCGGTCATCACCTTGTGCCACTTTCCGGAAAGCAAACGCAGCATCCGGAAGGCCTCCTCCTGATTGGCGGGTTTGTTCAGAATTTTTCCCCTGTTCACCACGATGGTGTCGGCAGTAATCAGGATGACGGATGGATCCTTCCGTTCGGAATGGAAAGGCCGGGCCTTTTCAAGGCAGAGAAAACCGGCCACCTCATGTGGAGGCATTCCGTCCGGGAAGGCTTCCGGAATCCGCCGCACCAGGCTCCGGAACGGAAGTCCCGTGTCCGCAAGCAGGGCTTTCCTTCGCGGGGACTGTGAGCCCAGGATGATGTCGTAATGCCGGGCCTTTTCAAAAAAATCCATAGTGTAAATCTACGTTTTGTTGATAAAACAGCATGGACAGCACCCCGGCGGCCATGATTAGCTTTGTCAGCCTTTGGAGACTTCCGAATCCCTTTGCCCGGTCTTCCTTCCATAACGCGGGAATAATGGCAAGGGCAGGCAGTTGAACCAGCAGCAACAAAAATACAACCATACCCATGTTCCCTGATCTGAAAAAGGCAAGCTGGAAGGCTGCCAGGCAAAGGATCAGGAGGAGCAACAGGGAGGCAATGGTGGTCTTAGCTCCCTTCTGTCCAAGAACAACCGGAAGCGTCCTGCAGCCTGCACATCTGTCCCCTTTCACATCTTCAAGATCCTTGAGGATTTCTCTAATTGCGCTCAGCAAAAAAGCCAGTGAACCATAGAAAAGCATCATACGGGTCATTTCTGTCCACAAGGCAGGGGGCAATTCCACGGTCCGGCCCAAACCCTGGTATTCGGCCAGCCAGACCAGAACCACCGGCAGGGCCGAAAGCAGGGCCACAACCAGGTTGCCGATGAGAAACTGCCGTTTCAGGCGAATACTGTATATCCACAAAAGGGCCGGGGATCCCAAAAAAATAAATGCCAGCGCCCAGGAGTTCAATCGGATGCTCACGTACAGACCCATAGAGACCGATATCAGGTTCAGCAGCTTGTGTGCCACAATTGCGTGTCGTCTGCCAAGCTTGCGTCCCAAAATTATCTTTCCCGGCTTGTTAATCCGGTCGATCCTCAGGTCAAAATAATCATTGATTGCATAACCTGCTGCTGCTATGCCTGTCGTGGAAAGCACCAAAAGGATGAACAGCGAATGTGACACCCCAGGTCTGGGTCCCGTATTCTCAATTGCAGGGATGATGACCGCATACCTGAAAAGGCATTGGGTAAGGGCAAGGATCAGCAAGTTCGGCCACCTGAACAAGCCCAGGTATGTCAGGACATTGCCCATGTTTATCTGGCGTTAAGCATTGGACTACCAGTGAAACCCATCGTCATCGAACCAGTTCCCCTGAATTTTCATCACCTGTTCAATCACATCCCTGACACATCCCTGTCCGCCGTTTTTAGAGGAAATGTAGCTGGATACGGACTTGATCTCCTCTGCCGCATCCGCAGGACATGCGGCCACATGCACCTTTTTCATCACCTCAAAGTCGGGAATGTCATCCCCCATGAACAAGACCTCATCCGGACGAAGATTACCTTCTTTTTGCAGGGTCTCAAAAACCTCAAGCTTGTGGCTGACGCCCAGAAAAACCTCTTTCACGCCCAGCAGGGAAAAACGTTCCCTGACAGCCTCACAACGCCCCCCGGAGATGATGATGATCCGGTAACCTTTGCGCACGGCCAGCTGCAATGCATACCCATCCTTCACGTTCATGGTTCGCAGCAGGTCACCGTCGGGGGTAATCAGTACGATGCCGTCGGTCATTACACCATCCACATCAAATATGAAAGTCTTGATGGCATGCAGCAGTTGCTTGTAGTTTGTCATGGGCAGGTAATTATCTGTTCAAAAAATCAGGCAGTCTGGTGTCCCTTCCGTTTACTCCACCTGTCCCGAAACGCCCATAGAAGTCCTGCCAGAATCACCAGAATGGAAAACCACAGCAGGTTGATAAAGGGGAAGAGTACCGTCTTGACCACAACAAATGCAGGGCGGTCTTCAAGCACATCCACGACAATGGTGAACGGAGTGTCTGTTACATTCCGAAAGCGCAACCTCAGGTCCAGGTCCGCCACATGTCCGTCTTCATGCAACATGAACCCGTCCCTTACCAGGAAGTCTGCGCTTGTCTGATAGGAGCCCCCGAAGTGGGTCAGCACCTCCAGGCGGGCAGTAATACGGATATTGTTTTCGTCGATCACTCCCCCGGCCTGCTGGTCAGCCTCCAGCGCATGCAGTACCAGGCGGTTGTTTTTCAGTTGCACGGTATCGCTTACGGCAATGGTGAGCTGTTCCAGCAATGCCGGCTCCCCAGGGTTCAGATCCGCCTCCACATCGGCAAAGGTGATATAGGTAAACACATCCCGCAACGGGAAAACTCTGGCATAGGGTTCGTACACGTTTCCCATGCGCTCATTGAGCTGAATGGACGGATAGGCGCTGAAGACCTTGTAGAATTCACCATCCCTGTTCTGCTTCAGAAAGTCCACCTGATAGCGGATGTGGTTCCCCTCCAGGCTATTACCCACATAGGTCACATGGTATTCCCCCATCGGCAGGATCTCGCCCTTGATCAGCAACAGGTTCTCATCTTCGGGGAACTGCTGTCCGATAAAATAGCCGGAAGTGTTCTGTGAGATAATGGTCTTCTGGGAAAAGGTAATCAAAACCGCCAGCAGGAAAAGGGCCATCCCCAAATGGGTAATGGTGGCCCCCGGCTTAGCCAATTTATTCCTGAACCTTAGCAACAGGTCCAACGAGGAACAGAGGGCAAACAGCGAGGCAAACAACATCAGCAGGTGGTCAAGGGAGGCAAGCTTGATCGCCCAGCCGATCAGGGCGGTAAACAGCAAGGCCATCAACACCGAAAGAGCAATGCTTTTTACAAAATCCCGACCGTTGTTCCTGCCCCATTTAATGAAATGCGTGACACCAATCAGCAGTGCCATGACCACTGCAAAGGGCAGCTGCCAGGCATTGTAGTGTGCCTCCGGATTCAGGGGCGGGGTCAGTCCGGTGCCCAGCAAGCGATTGATGACCGGAATGGAAGTGGAAAAAAAGATCTGGAAAGCCGACAGAATCAGCACCAGGGCCCCTACAAAAAGCCAGAATTCCCTGGTGAATGGCTCCTCGCTGTCTTTCCCGGGAAGCCTGGCAAAGTTTCTGATCAGCGGGACCAGCCCCAGGGTCAACAGGACCCCGATATACAGCAGGATCTGTCGTCCCATGCCGTCGTTCCCGAAAGAGTGGACAGAGGTTTCTGACAGTACGCCGCTGCGGGTAAGATAGGTGGCATAGACAACCAATACAAAGGAAAGGATCGTGAACAGGAATGTCGGGAAATAGGTATTCTTTTTTTTCTGGGACACCAGCATCAGATGCATGGCAGCCACCAGTACCAGCCACGGGACAAGGGATGCGTTCTCAATGGGATCCCAGGCCCAGAAGCCTCCAAAGGTCAGGGATTCATAAGCCCATACCCCCCCAAGCAGAATGCCGATACCGAGGAAGAAAACTGCCAGAACGGTCCATGGCAGGGCCGGACGGATCCATTCATGGTATTGCCGCTTGAAAAGCCCCGACAATGCATAAACAAAGGGGACCATCACGGAGGCATATCCGATGAAGGTGAACGGGGGATGCGACAGCATCCAGAAGTTCCTGAGCAGCGGGTTTAACCCATTGCCATCGGTGATCATCGACAGGTAATGCGGATTATGGAAAAAATGATTATCCAGGTTCTCGACCGATTCACGCAACAATAAAAAAGGGCTCATCCCGATCGACAAGCCTCCGAGCCGAATGCCCAACACCATGGACACCATGAACACCTGGCTCAGGGCGATCAAGCCCAGCACAGGGGTTTCCCACCGTCCCGAAAACCGCAGCAGCAACAATCCGAACAGCACCTGGCAAAGGATCCAAAACAGGAAACTTCCCTCCTGCCCTGCCCAAAAAGCCGACAACACATATCCCAGGCCCAGGTCATTCTCCACATGGATCCATACATAGCGGTATTCATAAAACCTGTTTAACAGGATGTAGAAGAGAAAGAAGGAGGCCAGGCAAATCATTGCCCCGTGAAACTGGAAAGCGCGGCGTCCCCAAAACCTCCATTGCCTGAAACCGGAACCTTTTTCCCGGAAAGCCAGCAGATAGGCCACGGCTGAAATGACAGCCGAGACAAATGCAAGAACCAGGGCAAATCGTCCGGCATAGCCCCAGAACAAATGCTCCCCTATGTATTGAATTTCCATACGCAATAAAAATAACCAGGCAAATCTATATGAAATTATTTAAATATGGGGCCGTAAAAAAACCCCGGACAATGCCTACCAGGTGTAGACCGGATCCTCCGTTACCGGCCTGTACCCGAACACCCAGTTGAAGCCCAGCTGCAGGCTATTCCATTGCACATGGTTCGGTATGATAAAACCCAGGACATTGTCACCAACCACATAAAACTGGAACGGGCCAAGGTTGGCATGCATTCCCAGTCCGATATTCGCATAATTCTGATTGGCGACCGAATAAGCCAGGCTGAGTCCGGTCGCATGCGATGGTTTCACATTGTATGAAAAGGTATAGGAGGGGTACAGCCTGCCCCCATAAATCATGGAACGGGAGAGCAGGGCAAGCTGGTGCCTCTCACTGAATGCCATCCCGACCGAGCCAAAGACCTTGGGGGCCATCAGGGTCCGGTAGCCCGACTGTGCCATGCTTACCTGGAAATGGTCGGGAAGTCCGTTTAGGAAATGCTCCATATTGCTGATGAAATAGCTGCTGAAAAATTGTTCCGGGTCTATCCCGTCAAAGCCGGATGATCCGCTGATTAGGTAATTCTCCACCCCATCCTTCCAGTCGATAAAGCCAAGGTCAAGAATGCTTACCGCCAGGAAAAACTTTCCGGGAGGCCGCAAGACAAACCCCAGATCCAGTGCTGCTCCAAGGTTTTTGAAATTGGCCCTGAATTCATTCAGCTCGTATTCGGGGATAAACCGGAACTGGCGGTCTTCGAGGAGTCCGAGGGATCGGCTGGAGGCATGGTTCACACTCACCTCCGTATGAAGCAACATGCCCTCTCCCGATGGATCGGCGACAAGCTCAAAAGCTGCCCGGTCGGTCCGTTGGCTCCGGATGCCAAACAGCGCCCTGCCGCGCAAACCCAGTGAAAAAAATGGAGAGACCTCCCGGGAAAAGGATATCCCAAACTCCCGAAAGTGCATATGGTCCATTTCGAAGCCTGAAAAAGCGCCGGTATTCACCGGTCCGCCAAAACCGTCGTTCCCATCCAGGACCAGCCTGACCAGGTCAGGAGGGTAAGCCATATGGTAGTTTATCTTTTCTGAAAGCTTGAATGAAAAATAGTTTGCATCATTCCTGAATCCAAAGGAAAACCACTCAACAGAGACATTCGCCTGATAGAGGTTGTGGTCATCCAGAACATGCAAGAGTCCCTCCGTATCCCAGTATGTTTCATCGAGCTCATTCCTGCGCACAATGTCCCCAATGGCGAAACCCCGGTTAGAAGCATTAAAGTGGAGGGAGGACAAGGCAGGCATTCCGGCATGGTAGCGGGCCTGAGGAATCAGTGCCGGGTTGACGTAATTGGATTGGGGAATGCCCTGCATCCAAAACAGGGTGTTGAATTGCTGGGCAACAGCCCCTGGGATAAACCAGAAAAGGGCGATCAGGAAAATGTAGCTGTTTTTCACAGGCATCAACTCACTGAGGCAAATAACTTACCGGCGAAATTAGCAAAATTATTTCAATGCGTTCAGCCAAGCCCGGGAAAACCCGGGAACGTTTCCATGAATGTCCAGGTCGTTCTGTCCGGATTCTGCCGGCAGCAATAATGTATCAGGCCATTGGTCACAGCCAGGAATTCCACGCGGAAGCGAAAATTGTACCGCGCGATCTGATCAAAAACATCCTGTGTCAGTTCCACTGTGGGTGCTTTGCATTCAATGATCATCAATGGCTGGCCAGTTCTGGAATAAACCATGGCGTCGGCCCGCTTCTTTAATGCCCCGTATTTCAGCGAGGTTTCTACTGCCAGCAAACCTGCCGGATACCCCAGATGATTAACCAGCCAGTTAAGAAAATGCTGCCTGACCCACTCTTCCGGGGTCAGCACTATATAGCGTTTGCGGAAACGGTCAAAAATAAGTTTCTTTCCCCCCTCATCAAGGGTCTTCAACTCAAAGGGTGGAAGATTCAGCTCTTGCATTGTGTGGGCTCTTAATAAATGATGCGCTTTCAGCAGCACTCAAAGATAAGGCTTTACAAGAAGACGGAACCCTTCCGGAGGCATGCACTGCAAAAAACAAAAAGAAATCAGGCAGGGTACCACCTGTTTCACTATTTTTGCTAAAACCCGTCAAGTTCGATACATATGAAGACCCGACAGGATATTGTGGAAAACTGGTTGCCCCGATACACGGGCACCCAGGCCGGTGAGATCGGACAGTTCATCCTGCTGACCAATTTTACCCAGTATGTCAAGCTGTTCTCTGATTTGTTCGGTGTACCCGTCAAAGGAACAGACCGCATCATGCCCAGCGCCACAAAAGACAATATCAGTATTATCAATTTCGGGATGGGGAGTCCGAATGCCGCAACCATCATGGATCTGCTCAGTTCGGTCAGTCCAAAGGCTGTTTTATTTTTAGGGAAATGCGGCGGCCTGAAAAAGGTCAACAAGGTCGGGGACCTCATCCTGCCAATCGCGGCCATCAGGGGCGAGGGAACCTCAAACGACTTTTTCCCACCGGAGGTACCTGCCCTTCCGGCCTTTAGCCTGCAGAAAGCCGTTTCCACCAATATCCGCAACCATAATATGGATTATTGGACCGGCACCATTTACACCACCAATCGCAGGGTATGGGAGCACGACGACGAATTTAAAAACTACCTCCGGCGCATCCGCGTCATGGGCATAGACATGGAGACCGCCACTATTTTCTCGGTTGGGTTCTTCAACAAAATCCCTACCGGCGCATTGCTGCTTGTATCTGACCAGCCCATGATCTCATCCGGGGTCAAGACCGAGGAAAGCGACAAAATGGTCTCTGCAAATTTTGTGGAAAAACACCTTCAAATCGGCATCGACTCCCTGAGGGAATTGATCAACCAGGGACTTACGGTCAAGCATCTGAAGTTCGATTACGATGAGTAAAAAATTTGAAGACATCCTGAAGGACATCCGGAATAAGATTCTGCGTCCGGTCTATTTCCTGATGGGAGAGGAAAGCTTCTACATTGATGTCCTATCCGACTACCTGGAAGACAATGTGCTGAGTGAGGAGGAAAAAGAATTCAACCTCAGCATCCTTTATGGCAAGGAGACCGATGTGCAGACCATCATCAGCACGGCCAAGCGTTTTCCGATGATGGCCAGCCACCACATGGTCATTGTCAGGGAGGCACAAAACCTCAGGGACATTGAAGACCTGGGGCCCTATGTGCAGAACCCCCTGCAATCCACCATCCTGGTTGTTTGTTACAAATACAAAAGCCTGGACCGGCGCAGGAAATTAATCAAGGACCTGGAAAAAAATGGGGTGGTTTTCGAGGGCAAGAAACTGTATGAAAACCAGGTGCCCGCATGGATCAGCGACTATGTAAAACGCAAGGGCTACCGCATAGGTCCGGGGGCAGTGCAAATGCTGGCTGACCATTTGGGTGCCGACCTGGGAAAGATTGTCAACGAGCTTGGGAAGGTATTCATCAACCTGGGGAAAGGGGACGAGATCAGCACCCAGCTCATAGAGGAGCATATCGGCATCAGCAAGGATTTCAACAATTTTGAATTCCAGAAGGCACTGAGCGAAAAAGACGGTCCAAAGGCCTTCCGGATCGTGCGGTACTTTGCCGACAACCCCAGGGCCAATCCTTTGGTGCTTACCCTTGGGGTACTGTATCAGTTTTTTGCCAAACTACTGATTTATCATGGACTGCGGGACAAAAGCCGGAACAATGTCGCCAGTGCCCTTTCAGTCAATCCTTTTTTTGTGGCAGACTACCAGTCGGCCGCCCGCCTGCATTCTCCCGAAAAGATCATCCGCAGCTTTGCCTACCTCAGGGAATGCGATGTACGTTCCAAGGGGGTCGACAATGTATCGACAGGAGACGGAGAGTTGCTCAGGGAGTTAACCTATAAGATTTTGTACAAATGAACTACTGGCTGGTCAAAAGTGAACCGGAGGCTTACTCCTGGGATCGATTCATCCGCGAAAAAAAAGTGGTGTGGGACGGGGTGCGTAATTACCAGGCCCGAAACAACCTGCGGGAAATGAAAGCGGGCGACCTGGTTATGTTCTATCACAGCGTGAGTGAAAAGCGTGTCATGGGCATTGCCCGGGTCGTGAGGGAACATTACCCGGACCCCACAACAGATGATGACCGGTGGGTGGTGGTGGAGATGGTGCCGGAGATGGCCCTTGCGCGGCCCGTCAGCCTGGCAATCATCAAGTCAGACGAACGGCTCTCCAATGTGGCCCTGGTCAAACAGGCCCGGCTGTCAGTCATGCCCCTGAAACGGGAGGAATTCGATGCCATAGCCGAATTGGGCCATGGCCAGGCATGAAACAAATGAACCAAACCGAGAAATTATGAACGCCCTGGACTTAATCCTGATTCTTATCCTGCTTTGGGGTGGCATCGCCGGCTACCGCAACGGATTTTTCCGGGAA
>SLSG01000243.1 GCA_007130545.1 Bacteroidales bacterium
CGTGCAGGACAGAACCCGGCTTACAGGCCTGCCTTTCTTTATTTTAAAATTGCTGACAGATGAAGATATCAAAAATCGTTTTACTGCTGTTTGCACTGGCCCTGCCAATGGTTCTTACAGCCCAGAGAACCGGCATTCATGACGAACCTGAAGCCACTTACAGGTCTGCCCTGGAGTTGTTCAACAAACAAAAATACGGGGCGGCCAGGGAAATGTTCCAGCAGGTAATTGACCGGATCGATGACCCGGAATCCGAAGTCCTGGGGAGTGCGATGTATTACATGGGGGTTTGCGCAGCCGAGTTGTTCAACCCCGACGCAGAGGCCTTGCTGGTGGATTACATCAATACCTATCCGACGCATCCGGGGCAAAACCTGGCAAGATTCCAGATGGGAAACCTGAATTACAGGAAGCGGAATTACCGGGAAGCGGTGCACTGGTTCACCAGTTTTAACGGCAACCGGCTGGAGCCCGGGAAAAGACTGGAATATCTTTTTAAGGTGGGTTACAGCCATTTTATGATCGAAGAATATCCGGCCGCTAGGCAAGCCCTTGCCCAGGTCCGCGACCCGGCCTCCCCCTATCATGCCCCCGCCACTTATTACAGCGGACACATTGGATACCTGGAGGGGGATTACGACACGGCCCTGGAAAGCTTCAGGCGCCTCAGCCGGGACGAGAATTTTGGTCCGGTGATTCCCTATTACGTGACCCACATTTACTATTTGCAGGAAAACTTTGATGCCCTGCTGGACTACGCCCCCAACCTGCTTGAGGAGGCCAGTCCGAGGAGGGCCGGTGAAATATCCCGCCTGATCGGTGAAGCCTGGTTTCGCCGGGGAGCCTTTGAAGAGGCAATCCCCTACCTGAAAAGACACATTCAGGAAGCCGGATCTTCCGCAACCAGAGACGACCACTATCAGATCGGGTTTGCCTACTACGGAACCGGTGATTACAACAACGCTATAGAGCATTTGCAGAGGGCCTCCAACGGTTCCGATGAGCTGGCACAGAATGCCTACTATCACCTGGCTGCCGCCTATATCGGAACCGGCCAGAAGAATTTCGCCCGCAATGCCTTCAGCAGGGCCTACCAGCTCGGCCATGTGGGGTTTATCACCCGGGAATCCCTGTTCAATTACGCAAAACTATCCTACGAACTAAGTCTTGATCCGTACAACGAGGCCATCCTGTCATTCCAGAGGTACCTGGATGATTATCCCGACTCGGAGCGGGCCACCGAAGCAAACACTTACCTGGTCGATCTCTACCTGACGACCAGCAACTACAAGGAAGCCCTGACTTCGATCGAGCGCATGAACATCAACACCCCGAGGCTCCGGGAGGCTTACCAGCGCATCAGTTATTTCCGCGGGATCGAGTTATTCAATAACGGCTCATTCTCAGATGCCATCGACCATTTTCAGAAATCCAGAAGGTTTACTGAGAATCGGCAGGTATACTCCCAAAGCATGTTCTGGGAAGGTGAGGCCCATTACCGGCTCGAGCAGTATGACCAAAGTGTAAGGGCCCACGAGGCCTTTCTGGCCAGCCCTGGAGCCAATAGTCTGGATATATTCAACCGGGCCCATTATTCCATCGGTTACGCCCATTTCAAGAAGAAAGACTATCCGCGTGCCATTACTGCATTCAGAAGGTTCATCACCGATTCCCGTGAGGACCGCCGGCTGCTTAACGACGCCCACCTGCGTCTGGCAGACAGCCATTTCATCTCAAAAAACTACCAGCAGGCCCTGGATTTTTACGACAGCGCCATCCGCATCGGGTTGATTGACAACGATTATGCCGCTTTTCAGAAGGCACTGACATTCGGTGTCATGGGTCGATTTGAGGACAAAGTGACCACCCTCCAGCAATTCCTGACCACATTCGGACGCTCCTCCTTTGCCGACGACGCCAAATACGAACTGGCCAACACCTACCTGGTGCTGAACAACAGCCAGCAAGCCATGGCCTACTTCAGCCAGGTGATCAACCAGCATCCCAACAGCAGCTACGTCAAGAGCGCCATGCTGAAAACCGGACTGATCCATTACAACAACAATGAGGATCAAAGGGCCCTGCAGGTCTTCAAGCAAGTGGTAAGCGACTACCCGGGAAGCCCGGAATCCCAGGAGGCACTGGGAACCATCCGCAACATCTATGTGAGCCTCGACCAGGTGGATGAATATGTCCGTTACAGCGCAAATCTGGGTTTTGCGGATGTCACCACCGCCCAGCAGGATTCCCTGTCGTATGTGGCTGCAGAGAGCCGGTATATGCAGGGGGATTGCGAAAATGCCATCCGCAGCTTCACCAATTACCTGGAGCGCTTCCCAAATGGCATTTTCTCATTGAACGCCCACTTCTACCGTTCAGAATGCGAATTCCGCCGAAACAATTTCAACCAGGCCATGGCCGGTTACAGGGAGGTGATCGCACGGCCCAAGTCCAAATTCTCTGAGAATGCGCTCTCCAGGGCTTCCCAGATTGAGTTCCGGCAAGGCAATTACGAACAGGCCCTGGAATACTTCATAAGCCTTGAGGAGATTGCGGAGTTCAGGGCCAACGTGCTGGAAGCCCGTATCGGGAAGATGCGAAGCCTGCACCGTTTGGGACGCAGTGGAGAAGCCATCGCGGCCTCACAAATGGTTAAGGATACCGATAAGATCCCCCAGGAGATCCTGCAGGAATCCCACCTCGTCAGCGGACTGGCAGCCATGGGCATGCAAAACCACGACCTGGCAAGGTCAGAGCTTAGGCTGGCGGCAGAGATTGCCGACAACCGGATGGCGGCTGAAGCCATGTATAATCTTGTGTTGATAGAATTCAGGCTTGGCGACTACGAAAAATCTGAATCCATGGTGTTTGACTTTGTCGGAAAACTATCAGCCCATGACTACTGGCTGGCCAAGACCTTTTTGCTTCTGGCAGATGTCTATATGGAGACCGGGGATGATTTTCAGGCCAGGCATACCCTTCAGAGCATCATCGACAATTATGAGGGGGAAGACCTCAAATCGCAGGCCGAGGCCAAGTTACAGGTGCTGATTGATAGGGGGCAGGGCGAACAGCCAGGGGAGCAGGAACCCATAGAGGTGGATTTCGGTAATCCCCGCAACTAAAACATGACCAAAGATGAACCTGAAAAACAAAGAAGATATGGTCCGATACATCATTTACTCCGGCTTTGTGGCCTGCATGGTCCTGTTGTTGCCGATTCAGACCAGCGGACAGGAACCTTTTGACCTGGAAGAGATCAGGGTGGTCGCCCCTTACCAGCCAACCATCTCGGATGCCTTTAAAATCGCATTGAACCCGAGAATCGATGACACCACCCAGGTCAGGCTGGTTTTCAATTATGACATACAGTCCGAAAAGATGATCACCCCATTCACCCTGGAACCAATTGCCCCGGCAAGAATGCGGGGGGAGCCGCTTGATAAGCTTTATCGCGGACTCGTGAAAGGAGGATACGGGACTTACTCCACCCCCTATTTTGAAGGGTTTTTCAATTCCCTGCGCTCAAACCAGCACGCCCTGGGCGTTCACCTGAAGCATATGTCCTCCGGCGGAGGCATTGAAGACCGCGGCTTCAGCGGGTACAGCAACAACCTGGCCCATGTGCATGGGAAAAAATTCCTTCGCAACCATACACTGGACGGGAACCTCATGTACGAGCGCAACGGACTGCATTACTATGGTTACAGATTGAGCGACTATCCTGAAGAAGATCCCTTGCATGATTATGTAGACGGACTGGATAAAAGTGAGATCGCCCAGGTATTTAACCGTTTTTCAGGCCGGCTTGGCTTTGGCACCCACCACGCAGACTCCACCCGGCTCAGGCAGCAGTACGCACTTGCTTACCATTGGTTGTTTGACCAGTACGATGCCGGGGAGCATCATGCAAATTTCAGCAGCCATCTGGGTAGTGCAATTAAGCAGGATCCGTTCGGGCTTGCAGACAAGCAGTATTTCAGCCTGGATGCCGGCGTGGATTTTTATAACAACACCACCACGGCCGATACCATCAACACCTTTCTGGTCCAGTTAAAACCCCGTATTTGGTCGAAATACGGCCTATTGAGCTTCTCATTGGGGGTGAATACCTCCTTTGAGCTGGACTCGGTCTCGTTCTTCCGGGCCTATCCCCTGTTCGAGGCCGAGGCAAGCCTTGTTGAGAACGTCCTGGTGGCCCACGTAAGTTTTTCAGGCGGACTGGAGAAACACTCCCTGCATTCAGTCACGACCATGAACCCCTTTGTAAATACCATGGTGCCGCTGCGTTTCATGAACATAAAGTCAGAAATCGGCGGCGGGATCCGTGGATCACTGAGCGACTTCCTGTCTTACAACTTCAGCGTGAACAATGCTGTCATCGAGAACCACCCATTCTTTGTGACCGACACTGCCCAGGTGCTGGGCAACCAGTTTACCGTGGTTTACGATGACATCAAACGTTTCAATGCACGGGGAGAGCTGTTTGCCCGTTTCCACGAAAGGTTCTCCACGCGCTTTGCCGTCAACTACTTCCAATACATGCTGACCGAACAGATTGAGGCATGGCATACCCCGACCCTGTTGTTCTCTGTGAATTTGAGATACAATATACAGGACAAGATCATTTTGACGGCAGACGGGTACACGCGGAACCAGAGTTTTGGCCGGGTGTTCGACGAATCAGGGAACCCTGCCGTGGCTGAGATCCACGGGTTTCACCTTGATGCCAGCCTGGGCATCGAATACCGGTACTCCAAACTGCTGTCCATATTTTTAAATTTCAACAATGTAAGCAATGAACCGCTGCAGCGTTGGATGAACTATCCCACCCAGCAATTCAACTTCCTTGGCGGGGTCACTTATGCCTTCTGAAACTGGCAATTTCATTTCTTAAAGAGGGGAAAAATTAGTACCTTCGCCCGTTATCAAAAAGCAAGGAATTTATGAGTGAAGTAAAGAAAGCCATGGGTCTTCAGGACGGTGCCTATGATGCGGCAAGCATACAGGTTCTGGAAGGCCTGGAGGCTGTTCGCAAGCGGCCCGCCATGTATATTGGCGATATCAGCAGCAAGGGCCTGCACCATCTGGTCAATGAGGTCATTGACAACTCCATTGATGAGGCAATGGTCGGATACTGCAACAACATCGACATGGTCATCAATGAAGATGGATCCATCACCATTACGGATGATGGGAGGGGAATCCCAACCGACATTCATAAAAAGGAAGGCCGCAGCGCGCTGGAAGTGGTAATGACCGTGCTGCATGCCGGCGGGAAATTTGACAAGGACAGCTATAAGGTTTCCGGTGGTTTGCACGGAGTGGGGGTCAGTTGCGTGAATGCCCTTTCCCGCCTGATGAAAGTTGTGGTCTACCGCGGTGGCAAGGTGTTCACCCAGGAATACCAAATGGGCAAACCGATGTTCCCGGTCAGGGAGATCGGTACCACCGATCGGTCCGGTACCGAGGTTACCTTTTACCCGGACGACACCATCTTCCAGGTCACTACTTTCAGTTACGACATCCTGTCTGGGAGGCTGCGCGAGCTGGCTTTCCTGAACAAAGGCGTTCGCCTTTCCATTACAGACATGCGTGAAAAGGATGAAAACGGGGAGTATCTGAGGGAAGATTTTTTTTCCAGTGAGGGACTCAAAGAGTTTGTCACTTACCTGGATGTAAACCGGGAGAAGCTGATCGACGAGCCCATATGTATGGAGTCAGATAAAGCGGGGATCCCGGTGGAAGTGGCCATGCAGTACAACTCCTCCTTCACCGAGAACGTCCAGTCTTACGTCAACAACATCAACACCATAGAAGGGGGTACACACCTGGCCGGATTCCGCAGGGCGCTGACGCGCACATTGAAGTCTTATGCCGACAAATCCGGCTTGCTGTCAAAACTCAAGTTCGAGATCAATGGGGATGACTTCCGCGAGGGCCTCACTGCGGTGATCTCGGTGAAAGTGGCTGAGCCACAGTTTGAGGGGCAGACCAAAACGAAACTGGGTAACTCCGAGGTTAGCGGGGCCGTAGACCAGGCCGTCAGTGAAATGTTGTCCTATTACCTTGAAGAGAACCCCAAAGAGGCCAGGACCATTGTAAACAAGGTGATCCTGGCCGCCACAGCGCGCCATGCCGCCCGCAAGGCAAGGGAATTGGTGCAGCGCAAGAACGTACTTTCAAACACCGGACTGCCAGGCAAACTGGCCGACTGTTCGGAAAAGAACCCCGAAAACTGTGAGATCTTCCTGGTGGAGGGAGACTCTGCAGGGGGGACAGCCAAGCAGGGTCGCGACAGGAAGTTCCAGGCCATCCTTCCCCTCCGGGGAAAGATCCTGAATGTCGAAAAGGCCATGCCCCACCGTATCTTTGAGAACGAAGAGATCAAAACCATCTTTACTGCGCTGGGACTGTCGATTGGCACGGAAGAGGACACCAAGGCCCTCAACATGGACCGCCTGCGTTACCACAAGGTAATCATCATGACCGATGCCGACGTGGATGGCAGTCACATCGCCACCCTGATTCTGACCTTCTTTTTCCGGTATATGAAAGAGATGATAGAACTCGGACACATCTACATCGCTACCCCGCCCTTCTACCTTATAAGGAAAGGCAAGGAAGAGCGTTATGCCTGGAATGACGAGGAGCGGAAGCAAATCGTTGCGGAATTATCGGGCGGAGGAAAGGAAACAGGCATCTCCATGCAGCGCTACAAAGGTCTGGGAGAGATGAATGCCGAGCAATTATGGGAAACCACGATGAATCCCGAGCACCGGAAACTGCGTCAGGTGGATATAGAAAATGCGGCCGAGGCAGACCGCACTTTTTCCATGCTGATGGGCGATGAAGTTCCTCCGCGCCGGGCCTTCATAGAGAAGAATGCCAAGTACGCGAACATCGACGCTTAGTTGTTCAGCCAGTTCAGGACCTTCTCCGAACGGGGATTTTCCCTCGGGTTAAGCACGTCCACCAGGTGACCCTGCTCATCAATCAGGTATTTCTGAAAGTTCCAGCTAATTTCCGAGTCCATTTTCCCGTTCTGGGATTTTTGGGTCAGCCAGCGATACACCGGCGCCATATCCTCGCCCCGGACCGATATCTTGGACATCATCGGGAAGGTAACTCCGAAGTTGCTCTGGCAGAATTCAATAATCTGCTCATTGGTGCCCGGTTCCTGGTTGCTGAAATTGTTGGCCGGAAAGCCAATGACCACAAATCCCTGATCGGCATATTCCCGATAGAGGCCTTCCAGGTCTTCATACTGCGGGGTAAGTCCGCATTTTGAGGCGGTATTTACCACCATCACCTTCTTCCCTTTCAGGCTTCCCAGGTCGAACGGTTCTCCATACACATCCTCCACTGTAAAATCATGCAGGGTACCTGTTTGCCCCGCAACGGCAATGGTCATATTGATCAGCAGCAAAACGCCCAACAAAAGCGCCAGGGCCGCACCCTTCATAAGCATAGTCGATTTCCCCATATATATATTAGATTAAAGTTAAACCGCGTGTTTCAATAAACAAACACGGGGACAAATTGTTTCCATTAACCGGCAATCCTTGCTATATTTGTTTCCCATGCCTGACACATTAAAACATATTGCAATCCAGGCAGCCCTGGAAGCCGGGCAGGCCATCATGCAGGTGTACCGCTCCCCCGTTGAGGTAATCAGCAAGCCGGACGGATCTCCCGTAACCCTGGCCGACAGAAGGGCCAACCAAATCATCCTGGATCACTTAAAAAGCACCCCTTACCCGGTCATTAGCGAAGAGACGCCGCAGGAAGCTTTTTCAAAAAGAAAATCATGGGAGAGGGTCTGGTTGGTAGATCCGCTGGATGGGACCAGGGAGTTCCTTTCGGGCAGCGGCGAGTTCACCGTCAATATCGCATTGGTTGAGAATGGCCAGCCTGTCCTGGGAGTTATATTTGCACCGGTATCCGGCAAGCTGTGGAGCGGGATGAACGGATACGGGAGCAAACACGGAGACGGGAGCACTTACGGAGACGGGAGCAAACAACAAAAAGCGGGCGTATCTCCCGGCAGCGTCGTCATCGGGGCCAGCCGCTCACACCAGGAGCCCAAAACCCGGGACCTGATTGAAAAGATTGCTGAACTTTACGGAGGTGCGGAGATCAGGGCCGTAGGCAGTTCGCTGAAGTTTTGCGAGATGGCCGACGGCCGGATGAACATTTATCCCCGCTGTACATCCATTTATGAATGGGATACGGCAGCCGGACATGCCATCCTGCTTGCGGCCGGAGGGGAAGTCTATAGCCTGGAAGACCACAAACCCCTGATCTATAACAAAGAAAATCTTCAAAATCCGCCTTTCATCGCCTTTGGCTCCCCATCCGATTCAGACCAGTTTTTTGCGGAATTTCCGCTTCAGGTAAGGATATGAAAGCACGGAAGCGAGAATGATGAGCGTCCCGAGATAGAAGCCTCCCGACATGCGCTCTGCTTCCGGGAAAAAGAGCAGCGCCAGCAGAATCCCGTACACCGGCTCCAGGTTGATGGCCAGAATTACCGTATAGGCCGACAGCTGCTTCATGATGTGGACGATGGCCGTAAAAGCGTATGAGGTACATAGAAATCCCAGGAGCAACAAGTAAAATAAGTCATTGCCAGAAACCGCAGGCAAGCCCGACCCGAAACCGCCTGAAACAAGAAGGAAAGCCGTAATGAAGGCAAATCCCCCGAC
>SLSG01000288.1 GCA_007130545.1 Bacteroidales bacterium
AGAACCATGCAAGTGCGGCCGCAAGAAAGTCAAAGGCAATGTATTTTATCAGCTGCTTATTCTGTAGCTTTTTATCCATGCAAGGAGCTTGTTTTCAATACAATAAGGCGTTGCAAGGGCCTTTTTTGACCTTTAAGCTGAAACAAAACAAAAAAATGTGCGGGGCTGAATTCAAATTAAGAACGCATGCAGCATTGCCATATTGTATGCTTATGACAATTCAGCCAATCTCCAGGCCGGATTTGATCTTTTCCATGATCTGGTAGGCGAGCTCCAGCGAACTGTATCCATCCATGATCGTCACCAATGGTTCGGTATTATGAACAATGGAGTCATGAAAGGTTTCCAGTTCTGTCTGTATGGCATTGATTGGCTGGATCTCCGGTTTGTCGATCCAGATCTGTTTTGGGGTCTTCCCCCTGCCGAGATCGATCAGCATGGCAAATGGGTCTGGTTGCCCCTCTGCATCATGCATACGTATCAGGTCGGTTTCCTTTTTCAGGAAGTCCACCGCAATATAGCTGTCTTTTTGGAAAAACCGGGATTTCCGCATATTTTTCATAGAAATGCGGCTGGCCGTCAGGTTGGCCACACAACCATTGTGAAATTCGATGCGTGCATTGGCAATGTCCGGGGTTTGGGACAGAACGGCCACCCCGCTTGCCGAAATTTTCCGGACACGTGACTTCACCACATGCAAAACAATGTCAATGTCATGGATCATCAGGTCCAGGATAACGGGTACATCTGTACCCCGCGGATTGAACTGCGACAGCCTGTGGGCTTCAATGAACATCACGTTGGAAAAATATGGCTGGGCCGCGATAAACGCGGGATTAAACCTTTCCACATGCCCGACCTGAACCTTGACCCCAGCCTCTCTGGATAGTTCAATGAGGTTACGGGCCTCGGGAAGGGTAGTGGTCAGTGGTTTTTCAATGAACACATGCCTGCCCTGCTTCAGAGCCTTGGACGCGCAGTCAAAGTGAGATACGGTCGGGGTGACGATGTCCACCATCTGGCAGGCATCAATCAGGTCTTCTGCCGAATCAAAGGAGCGGATGCCAAACTGGCTTTCCACCTCCCTGCTGTTATCGGCGTCGGGATCATAAAAACCAACGAGGTCAAACCGGCCGGAGGCCAGGATGCATTTTAAGTGAATTTTACCAAGATGTCCAGCACCCAATACCCCGATTTTTTTCATTCCTTTTACTGGTTTAATTGTTCTTTTCGCTAAGCCTGTCAGGCAAAAGTATAATTTTTTGAAGTCCCTGAAATGATTAATTTCGTATTTTGTTCGTCCCACCGGGAATTTTCGGTTTCACTGAGGGTTTGCGATGCCAGTGCAATGGAAAAACCGGGAAATCAGATCCTGTGGGTTGTTACCATGAAGCCACTGATTGATACATACCGGCACAAGGGCCTGAGAAAGAAACTGGCCGTGGAGGTCCGTTCCAAGGGGGTGCGGGATGAACGGGTCCTGCAGGCCATTGAGACCATTCCAAGGCATTTTTTTCTGGACTCTTCTTTTGTCGAGTTCGCCTATCAGGACAAGCCATTCCCAATCGGGTCAGGCCAAACGATAAGCCAGCCCTACACGGTAGCTTTTCAGACAGAGTTGCTGAACCTGAAAAGAGGAGAGAAGGTTCTGGAGATTGGCACCGGAAGCGGTTACCAGGCTTGTGTGCTGGTTGAAATGGGTGCGCGTGTATTCAGTATTGAGCGGCACCATGGCCTGTATCTGAAAACCAAAAAGTTGCTGGAAGAAATGAAATACAGGCCGAGGCTGTTTTATGGAGACGGTTATAAAGGCCTGCCTGCATTTGCCCCGTTTGACAAGATCCTGGTAACGGCAGCTGCTCCCTATATTCCTGAGCCCCTTATCCAACAACTTAATCAGGGGGGGATAATGGTCATTCCGGTCGGTCGTGGCCAGACACAGGTCATGATGAAGCTTACCCGGGTTTCTGATACAGAGGTGTCAAAGGAGGAATGCGGGTACTTCCGGTTTGTGCCTATGCTGGAGGACAAGGCGGATTAAGCCAGCCGGTCTGTGGCCTCCCGCAGCCCATTTCCCACCAACATAAATGCCAGCACCATGAACATGATGCACAGGCCTGGCAGTACGGCAAGGTAGGCCTTGTCCAAAATGATGTAGCCATAATGTTCCCTGATCATGGTACCCCACGAGGGCATGGGTGGTTGTACCCCGATACCAAGGAAACTCAGTCCGGCCTCAATCAGAATTGCAGATGCAAAATTGGCTGCGGATATGACTACTACCGGACCCATTACATTGGGCAGGATATGCCGGCGGATGATCCGGAAATTCCCCAGCCCCAGAGCCCTCGCTGATTCCACGAATTCTTTTTCACGTATGCTGATCACCTGGCCCCTGACCAGCCTGGCCACCTCCACCCACATGGTCAGGCCAACGGCCACGAATACCTGCCAGAACCCTTTTCCAAGGGCAAAGGTGATGGCAATAACGAGCAACAGGGTCGGAATGGACCAGACCACATTGATCAGCCACACAATGAGATCGTCCAGCCTGCCGCGGAAAAACCCGGCAAGGCTTCCCAGGCTGATGCCGATTACCAGTGAGATGATCACCGCGATAAAGCCAACGGAAAGGGATACCCTGGTGCCGATGATCAGCTGGCTTAGCATGTCCCGTCCGAAACGGTCTGTGCCCAACAGAAACCGCCTGGTCCGTAAGTGCTCTTCCCGGACCCTTTCCTGAAGGGCATCCAAAGCAACCAAATGCCGGTCCCCGTTCAGATCTGTAATCTGGAATTTGCCATCCGGAGTCTTTTCGGCTTGCCCGTTCCCGGGCAGGGCATAGGCTACATCCCATAGGCTTGCTTCCCCTGCAAGTCCCGGATACCCATCTGCACCGGACCAGGTCTCATATTCCAGGACCTCGCCGTCCATTGACCAGGACTGTACCGGAATGGTCGTATATGGAAGGGGTGACCCAAACAGCATTTTCCTCCAAACGGGCGTGCCCCGGAAGGAAATATTTTTCCTGATGAAAAGAAACGCTGCACTGAACCCGGGTTTTTCCGTAGCGATTTCCAACTGCTGGTGATTCGCGAACGGAGTGGGATCCGGGGTGATCAGGTATCCTGCCACCGCCAAAAAGACCGACAGGATGATCCACAGCAAGCCCGCCATAGCGGTGGGATTGCGTTTAAACCTGCCCCAGGCCATTTTGCCCGGAGACTCCCTGGGCGGCCTTGTCTTAATGAAACCAGCCATTTTAAAAAAGACAAATGTATAAAACAAAAACGATTTCCAGGTGTTGTTCATTTTGATTAATTTTGTAAGACCAATTATATAGCTGCGTATGAAAACCAAGCAATTATGGATCGCCATGGCATTTATGGGCCTGCTGTTTCTGGAATCGGGATCAGATGCCACGGCACAGGAGAACGGGATAAACTGGATAAGCATCGAGGAAGCCGAGACCCTGAGCAGGCAGCAACCCAAAAAGATTTTTGTGGATGTTTACACGGACTGGTGTGGATGGTGCAGGAGAATGTCGTCAGAGACCTTTACCCACCCGGTCATCATAGAATACATCAATGAGCATTTCTATGCGGTGAAACTGAATGCGGAACAGGGTGATCCCATTACTTTCCGGGGTACGGAATATAATAATCAGAATCCCGGTCAGCGCCGGTCGGCACATGATTTTGCGATCGCATTGCTGCAAGGCAGGATGAGTTATCCCAGTGTGGCCTTTTTCGATGAAGACCTGAACCTGATCACCGCACTGCCCGGTTTTCGTCCTCCCAAAACCATGGAACCGATTTTGGTGTTTTTCAGTGAAGATGTGTTTAAGGAAACCTCTGACCTGGATGCCTTTATGAGCAGCTTTGAGGGCAAGGTGCGCTAAACTGCTTATTTCCACTCATTTTCAAGATACCACTGGCAAATCAGCGCATTCAGGCTCCGGTACCTTTCCAGTGGTTTTTTACCCTGTGCCTTCAGGCTCCGTCCCAGTTCCGCTGTAAACTTCCCGTAACAGATCCAGTCAGCCTTAGCGGCCTTTTTTCGCAGCAAGGCGGAGGGGAGTAAGTTCCAGCCCAGCCTCCTCAATGCCCGGGGGATTTTTAAGGGCCTTTTCCCGGGGATCTCCCCGAATCCGAAAACCACGTTTAACGGACCGAAATAACGGCTTTCCAGTACTTCGTCGTAAAGTTTTTTGCCGTCCCTCAGCGAGTAGGGAATCCGGCTGAAGAAGCTGGCCATCCGTCTGCTCCACAAGGGGAAGTATACCCGGTAACCAAAAAAAGGAAATACCCGGGCAGAGTTAAAAATAAATTTGGGCAAGCGTTCACTGAAATTCCAGGTTTCCACCGCAGGGGTGTATCCAGGGATTTTTCCTGCGCTATCTGAGAGATGGGAGGGAAGCCAGTGCCTTGCCCTAAGCTCCAAATGCCTTTCTGTGTCCTTATCATGTGGCACGAATGGGAAAAAAGTCCGGACGATGTGCCTGGCAGTGTCCTGAAACTCACCCTTTGCCCCTCTGGAAATAAAACTTCCGCCCAGGTTGTCCCCCGGGTGGCCCGGCAAAAAGACGCTGTCAGCGGGCAAAAGATCATTTTCCTTAAGGAATTTCACCGCAAAATATTCCTGTAAAAATGGCATTGAAACCAGGTTTCCCGCATACCTGCAATAGTCCCGGAATAAGGGGTCGTCAGAAAAATGGCCAACATCAAGCCTGTCGTAATCCACAAAATGCCAGGGAAAGCCAAGGGTTCTGGCCACCCTTTCGCTCAAACCGGTTTCCTGGTTATGCCGCCCGTAGGTAAGGCAGACCACCCTTTCATACCCCGCTTTTTTGAGCATGCAGGCGATCAGCCGGGAGTCATATCCGCCACTCAGGGGGATTACGGCTGTCCTGCCTCCCAGGTATTCGACCATGTCCCTGGCCTGGGCGTCCAATATCCTGAAAAGATCATCCTTTAAGGCTTCTGCATCCGACGATGAAGATCCCGAAGGGACGAAAGCAAAAGGGCGTCCATCTTCCCTTGCCAGTCCGTTCTTCAGAAACAGGGCCTCTCCTGGCCGCAACCTTCTGACCCCCCTGATCAGTGTTTCATCTCCCATTACATGACCGCCGGATAAAAACTCCGCCCGGGCCTGCGTATTTGGGGTGCGGGAGCCGGTGGTACCGGAAAGCAGGTAAGGGTCATCTGAAACGATCCAGGCAACATCACTGCTGGTGTAAAAAACCGGGAAAAAGCCCATGGGGTCGCAGCCGGCAAGAATTCCGTCATCTGCACGGATCATCACCGAGAAGACTCCTTCCAGCTTGTCCAGCAGATTTTGCAGTTCAGCTTGCTTCTGTATCCCTGAAAACAGGCTCGCCGCCTTTTCCCCAGCCAATGGGCCGCTTCTGCCTCTCCAGACATAACCCTTGAAGGCGATGGCCCCGGACGCATGCCAGGGGTAAGGGTCGCCCGCCGAAAGGATCCATTCAGGCATGTTTCCGGGTTTTTTCAAGTATCTGATGATAGAGCTCCAGGTAGGACGCGACAACGACTTCTTTGCTGAACCGCCGGGTAACGGATTCCCTTATCCGGTCCGGCCTGTATTCAGCTGATCTTTGCATCAGTTCGTGCATGGCAGAGGCCAGAACGTCTGCCTGGCCGGGATCCACCAGCAAGCCGGTTTCCTCGCCTGTAAAATCAGCCGGTCCCCCGGCCTTTGTGGCGATGACCGGGAGACCGCATGCCATGGCCTCAATGTAAACCACCCCAAATGCTTCAAAGCGGCTGGGCATTACGAAGGCGTGGGACTTTTGCAGATGGTGGCGGACCGCTTCACGGTTCAGCGGACCGGTAAAGGAAATGGTGTTTTCGAGGGACAGTTTCCTGGCCATGCTTTTCAGCCTACGGCCTTGCTGGCCCCCTCCGCCAATTACCACATTGAAGGGTCTGGCCATCCGTTCGGACAGGATTTTTGTCGCCCCGACCAGGGTGTCGATCCCTTTGTCCGCTTCCAGGTGGGCCAGGCAAAAAAAGGTAAAGGGGCCCGGCGGGGGCTGGTCTGCCGGAACGAAAAACCCGGTGTCCACCATATTGGGGATGGTGGTGATCCTGTCCTTGCTTGCAGGGGCAAGGGAAACAATCTTTTCCTGCAGCGCCTGGCTGACGGTCACCACCTTAACGGCTCCTTCAAATATCTCTTTGAGCAGGGGTTTCTGCCAGGGGAGGAGCATATTCCCTGTATGCGGATTGCCGGAAATGAACCTACCCCTGTGTTCGGTAATGACATAGGGAATGTCCATGGTCCTGTGGATCTCCATGGCTGCCAGTCCGGCCCACATGCTGCTGTGCACCTGAATGAGATCGGGTTTTTCAGTCGCACGGATACGGTCCCTGGCGAAGGAGACAAGGTCTCTGGTCCATCGGCGGACCTTGGCCATTTCATGGCCGGGCAGGACCAGGTGTCGCTTTACATGTTCACAGAAGCCGGCGGGATCGTCTTCGGTGCCGGGGGGTTGCCTGCCGGGTGAAAAGATGCTTTTCAGGCCCGCGGCATTCAAAGCCACCACGTCCACCCTTATGCCTGCATCTGCCAGGGCCAGGCCATGTTCCCTGAAAAACCGTCCGCCCCTGGGTGGGTACCAGGATGGAAGGACCAGGAGTTTAATCGGGCTGCGGGCATCCATGTTCTTCAGAAGCATGTCATTTGTTTGGTCCGGTATCGGCCGCGCGGTGGCCATTGCCGCCGGACTTTGCCAGGGAAAGGTACCAAAAAAGATTGTAAGAGACAACCAGCATGCTGACGCCAGAAAACAGGGCCAGTGCAAGGTAAACACTTCCTGCCCGGATGCCGGTCCACAATGCCAGGAACCGCAATACAAGGTAAATGCTGTCAATGACCATGGCCTTTTTCTGCCGGAAGAAAAGTTCCGGGACAAATGAAAGCGGACTGGCAATGAACACGATGAAAAGGTAAGGCGTCAGCAGCTGCAAAAATGTCCCCGCCCGCGCGTATTCTTCCGAGAAAACAAACCCGAACAATGCCGGGGCCACCAACCCCAATATTGCAAAGACGGGCAGTCCGGCAATGAAAAACCGTACGGCCAGTTTTTTTAACGGCTGATAGATGTTCCGTCCGTTTTGGTGGTCCTGAATGATCTTCTGTGACAACACCTGGGAAGTGGCTTGTGAAAACAGGCTGAGTGGCCTGAAAACAAAGGCATAACCAAATGCGTAAAGACCGGCCACCTCAGGGGAAAACCCCCAGGTGAATAAAAATACCGGCAGGCTGCCCGACAAATTGTTGGTAAAGCTGAGCAGCATATTGTACCTGGGATATTGCAGATAGATTCTGGCCTGTTCCCATATACTGTGGAAGGACAGGTGATTACTGTGCGTCTTCAGCTCTTTGGCAACCCCCCTGAAAACAAAGACTGCAGATGTGAACTGGGCCAGCAGGTGTCCTGCAATCAGTCCGTTGAACCCCGTTTTGCCCCATCCGGCAGCGACCCTTGCCAGGTTCAGGGTGCCGTACTGCACCAGCGTGCCCTTTCCCATCAGTCCGAATCTCTTCCTGCGGTTGGCAAAGAATACCGAGCCCTGGTAAATGCCGTGCAGTAAAAGGCTTACCGGCAGCAGGTACAACCAGGGTCCAAGTTTCTCATTGCCCGACAAAAGGGTGACAGGAGTGTTGAACAAGCATGCGGCCAGAGCCGTAATCAGGGCGACGGTCAATGTGATAAGCATGACCAGCCAGAATAGCCTGGCAGCGTCCATGTCTTTTCTTGGCAACATGATGGCCTGTTCGTACTTCCCGGTTGAAATTACAGACAGCAGGCTCAGAATCCCGAGGTAGAGACCTGCCAACCCAAAATCTTCGGGCAGGAACAACCTGGAGAGCACCGGGGCCAGTGCAAAAGACAATGCCTGTGCCGCCACGGAGCTGAAGAAAACCTTGAAGAAGTTCCGGATGGCCTCCATTATTTTCGGATTCGGTTGAGCAGATTTCGAAAAATTTGTATATTTGCACACCAAAAAATACGGTGGCTATAGCTCAGCAGGTTAGAGCATCAGATTGTGGTTCTGAGGGTCGTGGGTTCGAATCCCATTAGCCACCCAAAGGCCCCTCCCAGCAGGAGGGGCTGTTTATTTTCTTCAGCTTGTGTTCCAGTTCCTTGTAGCGGGTGATTTCGGTTGACGAACCCACGATGTAAACCACCCGGCCATTGTCCGTGACCGGGGTCAGTGAAGTTTCCCACCACCTATTGCCTCCCGGCAGCAGCATTTCCTCCTCATAAACAATAGATTCCCTTCTGGATATGCATCGCATATAATTTTCATGGATCTGCGCACCGAGGGTGTCCCCAAGTAATTCGCGGGGGGTTTTGCCCACAACTTGCTCCAGCGGGATTCCCGTCAGTTTCTGGTGGGTCGGGTTGGTTCGCACAAAACGGAAAACC
>SLSG01000152.1 GCA_007130545.1 Bacteroidales bacterium
CCGAAATTGCGCATCCAGTTGGTATAGGAGCGGATCAGGTAATTCCCTTCGGGAAGGGAGTCCAGCAATGAGATTGACCCATGGGCAGTCCCGTTTTCAAGTTTCATCAACATCGATGAAACAGCTTCCCCGTCAGTATTGTACATCTCAACAACCAGGGTGCTGCCAAAGCCGGAAAGCTGGTGGGTCTGTGCATCCAGCAGGTAAGCCTTCAGCCAGATGGTCTCACCGGCAAGATAGGTTTGCTTGTCTGTATGGATGAAAACTTTTTGCCTGGGGTAATCCGCTTCAAATATTTCCAGGGACCTGGCCGCTTCCCGGGCCGGATCAGGGTTCTGGGCGGTCAGGAGGACCGGGGAGAAAACCATCATTAAAACCCCCGCAACCCAATGGAGGGTATTGCGTTTGCCTTTCATAATTGCTAATTTACTAATAATCCGCTATTTTTGCTAGAAAAACCGGGGCCAGCGCGGATAATTTTCGGCAGACCCGTCAAAACGACCAAACCATCCCGGCTGGCCAGTATAATATAAACAACAGATGTACTATCTTGGTTTAAAATTTTTGCTGCTGACAGGCTGCCTGCTTGGATACGGGACTGCAGCGGCACAGCGGGACCCATATGAGGCAGAACGGCGTCAGATGGTCAGGACACAGCTACAGGCAAGAGACATCCACCACCGGGCCACCCTGCGCGCAATGGGGACCGTCCCACGGCATCTTTATGTCCCGGCTGCCCAGCAGCGCTTCGCCTACCAGGATCGCCCGCTGCCCATCGGCTATGGCCAGACCATTTCACAGCCCTATATTGTCGGATACATGACCCAGATCATCCGTCCCGAAGCAAGGCACAATGTCCTGGAGATCGGCACAGGCTCAGGCTACCAGGCAGCAGTACTTGCAGAGATCGTAGACCAGGTCCATACCATTGAAATCGTACCGGAACTCGGACAAACAGCCAGGAGAGTCCTCGGGCAGCATTATGACAACGTCCGGGTAAAAACAGGGGACGGCTATTATGGCTGGGAGGAAGCGGGTCCGTTTGATGCCATCGTGGTTACTGCCGCAGCCGAATACATCCCCCCTCCCCTGGTGGAGCAGCTGAAGGATGGGGGAAAAATGATCATTCCGGTCGGATCCCCATTCCAGGTGCAACTGCTGATGCTGGTTGAGAAAAAAGGGTCTGACATCACCACCCGCACCCTGATGCCGGTCCGCTTCGTACCATTCACCCGGGCCAGTCAGGACCAATAACCCATTCCAGGTATGGAAAAGCACCCGATTACGGGTATGGAAAAACGCCTGATCACGGGTATCGGACTGCATTCTGCGGCCATCATTGCCTTTCAGCTGGCCCTGATGCAGCTGATCTCCATGGTTCAGTGGCACCACTTTGCCTACATGATTATCTCGGTCGCCATGTTGGGATTCGGGGCAAGCGGGACCCTGCTGGCGCTGGCACGAAAAAAACTACTGCACTGGTCCCCCTGGCTGGTACCCGCACTGATGACCCTCAGCGGCCTGCTGATGATGGTGGTGTTCCAGGCCGCCCGCCTGGAAATGTTTCGCTTTGATGTGTACCTGTTGTTCTCTGATCGATCGCAATTCCCCATTCTGGCTGCAAATTACCTCCTCTTTTTCCTGCCCTTCTTTTTCGGGGCCCTGGCCATTGGCATTGTTTTCATCCAGCATGCCCGTTCCATCGGGACGTATTATTTTTCCAACTTGCTGGGATCGGGAGTCGGGGGATTGCTGATCCTGGTCCTTTCCGGGGCCATTCACCCCCTGCATGCCCCTCCCCTGATCGGGCTGCTTTCGGTGGGTGGCGGACTCATCAGTATGCGGCCTGGATCACGCTATGGCCTGATCGCTTTCAACATCCTTGCGCTTGCCATCTCCCTGTTCATGCTAAAACAGCCGGCCAGTCTGCCATTATCCGAATACAAGGGCCTTTCCCGCACCCTGAACCTGCCGGAAACCAGCGTCGTATACAGCGAGCCGGACATACAGGGCCATATCGAGGTCGTGCAGGGTCCCGCGCTCAGGTATGCCCCTGCCCTCAGCCTGGCCTACACAGGAGCCATCCCGGTGAAAAAGCAGGTGTTTGTGAACGGGGATATGTACGGGGTAATCCCCCGGCATGACCCGGATGCCAGCAGCCACATCCTTGACCATACCACCATGGCCCTGCCTTATGTGATGGCAGACCGGGAAAAAGTACTGGTACTGAGGCCCGGTCCGGGTTCAGCCGTGTCACAGGCTTTGCTCTCGGGGGCCAGGAGGGTGGATGCCGTATTTGAGAATGGCGGGGTGTTCCGCCTGATGCAGACCCGCTACGCGGAGGCTTCCGGGAACCTGATGCACCAGGACCGGCTTCATGCGCGGAATATCCAGGTCCGGAATTTCCTGGCAAACGTACCGGCCGGAGAATACGACATGATTGCCCTTCCGCTGCTGGAGTCCTTTGGGGGAACTGCCGGACTAAATGCCTTGCGGGAAGACTATTCGCTTACGAAGGAAGCCTTCCAGTTGATGTGGGAAGCCCTGTCGCCCGGGGGCGTGATCGCCGTGTCCTCATGGATCGACTATCCTGCACGGACCACCCTGAAACTTATGGCCACATTGGTGGAAACCGCCAGACAGAATGGGATCGCCCGGCCGGCGGACCATATTGCGGCCATACGGTCATGGGGGACCATAACGTTTGTGCTGAAAAAACAAGCGCTCACCGAGTTGGAGGTCGCGCGGACCAGGTCCTTCGGGGAGCGGATGTACTTCGATCCTGCCCTGCTTCCGGATATACAGGAAGAGGAAAGGACCCGTTTCAACATGATCGAGGAAGCATCCTTGCTGGCGTACCTTGACCTGATCATGGAGGGGACCAGCGGATTGGAGAGGGACTATGGCTTTGTGATTGACCCGTCAACGGATGACCGCCCATATTTTTCGCAGTTTTTGCGCCTGAAACACATCCCACGCCTGAGTGAAACCTTTGGACAGGACAATGTGCCTTTCCTCGAACTGGGGTACCTGATCGTGGTGGTTACCCTGGTGCAAAGCCTTCTGCTTGCATTGTTGCTGATCATCCTGCCCTTGCTGCGACTCAGGAGAAGTCCCCGCCGAAAAAGTGGCACCCTGCTGTATTTCGGGGCCCTTGGACTGGGATATATGTTCGCTGAGATCATCCTGATACAACGGTTTGTGCTGTATCTCGGGCACCCGGTCTATGCCCTTTCTGCCGTGATCAGTACGATGCTGATTGCCAGTGGTGCCGGAAGCCTGGCCTCCGGACGGATCAATATTCCACAGGCATCCATACAAAGAGTCGCACTTGTCGTGGCGGGGATCCTCCTGGCATATACGCTGCTGCTGACACCGCTGATCCGCGAAACCCTCCCTGCACCGTTGTTTGTAAAAACCTTGCTGAGCCTTGTCATCATAGCCATACCGGCCTTTTTTATGGGCATGATGTTTCCGCTCGGAATCCGTTTTCTGGCCGCATACGATCATTCCCAGATCCCGTGGGCATGGGGCATCAACGGTTGCCTTTCGGTAATCAGCACATCCCTGGCAACCCTGATCGCTGTGGAGTCGGGATTCCGGATCGTCATGCTGGTGGCATTCGGCAGCTACCTTCTGGCTTGCGCCTGTTTCTTCTTCGGCAAATGGTTCTTCAGGACCCCTGTGGGGGAAAAAATTCCCGGGTAATCCAAAAGGAAATGTAATTTTGATTTCCCGTCCCACAGAAAAGATGCACATGAAAATCCCGGAAATAATCTCCACCGGCAATCCTTTGGTTAAAAGGATCCTAAGGCTGCAGCAAAAACTTGCCGAGCGGAAAAGTTCGGGTTTGTTCGTGGTGGAAGGCCGCCGTGAGGTTTCGCTCGCATTGCGCTCTGGGGTCCGGGTAGCGCATTTACTGGTATGCCCGGAGATCTACACGGCGGATGCGGCATACCCGGTGGACCTGGACGAAGCAGCCGGCCGAACACTGGTGGAAGTAAGCCGGGCAGCATACAACAAACTGGCATACAGGGAAAACAAGGAGGGGATTCTGCTGGTGGCCGGAAAGCAACTTCCGGGCCTTGACCAGATCATATTGAAACCAGACCCTCTGGTCCTGGTCCTGGAGGCCCTGGAAAAGCCCGGGAACCTGGGGGCCATTCTCAGGACAGCTGATGCGGCCGGGATGGATGCGGTACTGATCTGTGATCCGGGAACCGACGTTTTCAACCCGAATGTGATCCGGTCAAGCCTGGGATGCGTATTCACGGTGCCCATCTCCGTTTGCAAGCCAGCTGAAGCGACAGACTGGATACGCAGGCTTCCGGCTGGCCCCTCCGGCAAGAAACCAAAGATCCTTGCTGCGGCCCTGCAAAAGGCATCCGACTATTACCTGGAAGATCTTTCGGGTCCCACAGCACTGGTCTTCGGGGCCGAGGACAAGGGATTATCTGATTATTGGAGGGAACATGCAGACGCATTGGTCCGAATCCCGATGTCAGGGAGCATCGACTCACTAAATGTTTCCGTGTCGGTGGCCATACTGGCTTTTGATGCCGTCAGGCAGCGCAGAACCGGGAAGTAGCGAGCCTCAGGTAAGGGCCGTTTTTCGTCTTTGGATCTCTTTTCTGATTAGATACAACTCCCTGGATGTTTGTCCGGCAACAGAGGTGTTTTCCTCGGCCCGCCTGATGAGATAGGGTATGACCGTTCTGACGGGTCCGTACGGAACATATTTGCAAACATTGAAGCCGGCGGCCGCGAGCGGATAACTGAGATGGTCGCTCATCCCAAGCAACTGGGCAAAGGAAACCCGCGGATGGGCGCGCGGAATACCAAGTCCGTCCATTGCCTCCGCGGCCAATGCACAGCTTTTTTCATTGTGGGTCCCGATACAAACGGCCATCTGGTCGACATGGTCCAGGCAAAACCTTGTGGCCTTGTCAAATGCTTCATCAGTGGAAGGCTTGTCCGGGTATATCGGGGAGGGATAACCCATGGCAACTGCCCTTTCACGCTCCTTTTCCATATAGGCGCCACGAACCAGCTTGAAAGCGGGCACTGCTCCGTTTTCCCGGGAACGGGAAAAGAACTGCTTAAGGTAATCCAGACGGTCGTGGCGATACATTTGCAGGGTGTTGAAGATCAGGGGCCGGCCTTTATTGTACTGCAGGGTAAGGTTCTCCACGAGCCGATCCACCGCATCCTGTACCCAGCTTTCCTCGGCATCCACCATTACGGGAACACCGGTTTCCTCCGCCAGGCGGCAAATGGACCCGATGCGCTCATGCACCCGCTCCAGCTCACCTTGTTCCGCTTCTGTCAGCACCTCGCCTGACTGCAATTTTTCCAGCAGGCCGAAGCGGGCCATGCCCGTAGGCTTGAATACGGCATAGGGGATATTCTTGTCTGACGCAGCTTTTTTTATCGTTTCCATCACCTCATGGGCTGTACGGTCAAACTCGGCGTCGGTTTCCCTGCCTTCTGCGGAATAATCCAATATTGTCTGTATGCCACTGGCAGCCAGTTTTTCAATGGTCGCCCTGCATTCACTGATCTGCTCCCCACCGCAAAAATGGCTGAAGATGGTCGGTTTCAGGATCCAGTTTACCGGTAAGCGCAACCACAGAGCGATCCGCAATTTTATCGCACCAACTTTTACCAGGAAAGGATTGCCCACCAGGCGAAAAAGCCAGTAAGCCTTTCTCAACTCCCGGTCTGACCGGTCCTTAAAGGCCAGACGGGTATTCTCAAAAGTTTCTATCATCATTACCAGGTTTACTATCCAGCAAACCCAGGGGGTCTACAAACGAGCGGACGATGGCCTTTTTGCTGCCCGGTGAGACCTGGTCCTCGGCCTGCGGTACAAAAGTAAGTACGGGAACCTCGGCCTTGTCGATGATGTTCTCCGCCGAGTTCGAAGAAAAGATCTCCGGAATCCGGCTGCCTTTCTCCGCAACGATCATGATCAGGTCGGCATCCGTTTCCTCAGCAAAACGCATCAGGGCACCCTCCCAGTCCGTACCGGGTTTCACCAACAAGTCAGTCGTGACCGGGATGCGCTGCTTTTTGAACACATCGGTCACATTTTTCAGCAAGGCTTCCTTCTTGATGATTTTGGCTTTGTTGATGGAAGATAAAAACCCGAACACACGAACCCTGGCATTAAAATACTTTGCAAACAAGATTGCCTGGGTGATCTTCTGTGTGCTTTCCCGGGAAAAATCAATGGGTACGATGATGTTTTGGTATCCGACGTGGTGGTGCATATGCTTGACCACCATTACCGGCACATTGGCACTGCAGACCACCTTGTAGGCATAGCTTCCCAGCAGATGCTGCAGGCCTTTTTTCCCGTGGATCCCCATGACGATGAACTCAGCGGCAATGCGGTCTGCCACTTCGCTGATCATGGTAAAGATGCTGCCCGATTCCACCAGGAAGCTTACCGAAAGCCTGGTTCTGCGTGAAACGGCATCGGCCTGCTTTTGCAGCTTTTCCTGAATTGCAATATGCCGCTTGGTCCCCGGAGTGCGCTTGCTGACCACATGCAGCAGACAAATCCGGTGGTTGAAGATTTTGGCAATCTCCACGGCATGGTCAATGGCAAACTCCGAGACATCCGAAAAATCGGTGGGTACCAGGATGGTATCTCTATCGGATTGGTGCATGGCTTGCCTGTAATGGTTTTAATGTAAAAATAGAAAAAAAAACGGATACCACACTGTACCGGCCGGCAGACGCCCTGGTCTGCCCGGAATACACCCTGGGCTGCCCGGAATACTTCAGAGGTCTATCCGGCTTCCCTTAAGCGGCCTCGCGGGTCCTTACAATGAGTAGAACAAAGGTGCCCCCGGCCCGATGGGCAGCCCTGCCATGATCCAGAATATCAGCATGATCAGCCAGGCCCCCAGGAAGACAATGGTATAGGGCAGCATGGTCGCGATGATGGTCCCTATCCCCGCCTTTTTATCATAACGTTCAATGAATGCCACGATCATGGCAAAGTATGACATCATCGGGGCGATCACATTGGTCACGCTGTCGCCGACACGGTAGGCCAGCTGGGTAAACTCCGGGGAATAGCCCAGGAGCATGAACATCGGGATGAAGACCGGGGCCAGGATGGCCCATTTGGCACTGGCGCTGCCTATGACCAGGTTGATCATGGCGGCCACGAGCACCAGGGCGATCATCAGCGGGATCCTTCCCATTCCGAGTGCCCCGATGGCATTGGCTCCCTTGATCGCAAAGATTAATCCTAGGTTCGTCCAGTTAAAATAGGCCACGAACTGTGCCGCAAAAAACACCAGCACAATGTAGGTACCCAGGGTCGACATGGCCTTGCCCATGCCGTTGATCACATCATAATTGCTTTTCAGGGTTCTGGCCCCGATCCCGTAGACCACACCAAGTATGCCGGCAATCAGGAAGATCAGCGCAACAATCCCGCTCATAAACGGAGAACGGAGCAGTCCGCCCGTATCCGGGTCACGCATCAGCCCCGATCCGGGAATATGCTCCCATATACCGCCGCTTACGGGGGCCACACTGTATATAATTAAAAGCACGATCGCAAGGAATGCCCAAAAAGTAAACTTCAGCCCCCGTTTTTCCATTGCATCCAGCTGTTTTATCTCCTCTGGCTTGGCATCGCCGGTATAGGCACCCAGCCGGGGGACAACGACTTTTTCGGTTACCCAGGTCCCAATCACTGCAATGAAAAAGGTGGAGACGAACATAAAGTAGTAGTTGGCAGCAGGATTCACTGTATAGATGGGGTCAATGATCCGTGCAGCCTCTTCTGACAGTCCGGCTAGCAGCGGATCGATTGTACCAAGCAACAGGTTTGCCGAATACCCGCCTGAAACCCCGGCAAAGGCCGCGGCAATACCTGCTATGGGATTTCTTCCCACGGCCAGGAATATCATGCCGCCCAGTGGAACCAGCACCACATAGCCGACCTCGCTGGCCGTATTTGAAAGAATGCCTGCAAAAACGATGGCAAAGGTGAGCAGCTTTTTGGGTGCAGAGATGACCAGCAGGCGAAGCCCGGTCGACATCAGTCCGCTGGACTCCGCAATCCCTATCCCAAGCAAGGCCACCAGAACGGTCCCCAATGGAGCGAAAGAGGTAAAGTTCACCACCATATTGGTCATGATCAGATGCAGCCCGCGCTGGCTGACCAGGTTGACCACCTCCACGTCTTCCCCGGTTCCCGGGTGCACCGCAGTAACATTGAACAGGGATGCAATCCCGCTTAAAAAGACAATGCCCACGGCAAAGATGGCGAACAGGGTCCCCGGATGTGGCAGCTTGTTCCCCACCCGCTCGATGGCGCCGAGCATCCGGGCGATCATTCCTTTCTGGTTATTTTCCATTGATGTAGTTTAAAAGGTTTGGAGCGAAAGCACAAAAATATAAAAAAGG
>SLSG01000291.1 GCA_007130545.1 Bacteroidales bacterium
GCCATGCCCTGCAGTGGCAGGTAATAATTCATCACCGAGAAAAATCCTTTTTTTATCTCCCCGCCGTACCAGGTCCCCCCAATCACAGCGCAACGTTCCTTGAGGTTGAAAGCCACATATACGTCAGAGTTCAGGTTTTGCCGGTGCCAGTGTTCATTGACGGTCTTGCAGGCGTTCAACAACACAAAATCGGGTTCAAAATCCCCGAGCTCCTCTTCCGAAGGCCTGATGAACATGTTCTTCACAAAGTGGGCCATCCAGGCCACTTCAGTAATCACGCGGACCTTCAGCCGGGAATTCTCATTGGACCCGCAAAAGGCATCCATTACATAGAGCTTCTTGCCGTGGAACTGATCCAGGGTGGTGTTCTTCAGTTCCTCCCAGATCTCCGGACTTATGGGCTTGTTGTCTGAACGGTTCCTGGGGGGGTCAGCCCACCATATGTTTCCGGCCGAGGTCTCTTCCCGCACAATGTATTTGTCTTTCGGGGAACGCCCGGTAAAAATGCCGGTGTCTACCGCCACGGCGCCGGACTTGGTTACGAACCCCTTCTCAAGGCCTTCCAGGCCGGGGTCTGTCTCATGCCGGAAAAGTTCATCGTAAGAAAGATTGTAAAAAACCTCTTTGGGTTCCTGGATTCCGTACTTGGTAAGGTCTGGCGCCTTCATTGCAAGTGCTTGTTTTGGTGGAAAAAAGCATTGGTTGATATGGTGTATTTGGTCGTGCACCAAAGTAAACAAATTTCCAGAGTCCGGGATGCCTTTTTTTGGGGTTTTCCACTTTTTTTTTCTTTCTGCTGGCCGAAAATTTCATCGCATGCTCATTTGCCCAAGCCATTTTTTTGTTTTCCGTTTGGTGGCCAGAATGATCTGGTACATGGACGGCACGATCACAAGCGTCAGAAAGGTCGCTACCGTTAGTCCGAATATCACCGTCCACGACATCGGACCCCAGAAGGCGGCATTGTCCCCGCCGAAATAGATCTGCGGATTGAAGCTGGTCACCAGGCTCACAAAATTGATGTTCAGTCCGACTGCCAGCGGAAACAGTCCAAGCACCGTGGTGATGGCGGTCAGTATCACAGGCCGGAAACGGGTTTCTCCGGCGAGTTGAATGCAAGCCAGGGACTCCTCGGGGTCAAGGTATTCCTCTTCCGGGATACCCAGTTCGGCTTTCCTTTGCATGTGCAGGTAATCGGTGTAGTCTATGAGCACAATGGCGTTGTTCACCACAACGCCTGCAAGGCTGACAATGCCGATACCAGTCATGATTACCACAAACTCCATATTGAACAGCGCCAATCCGAAAAACACCCCGGCAGTGCTGAAAATAACGCTGCCGATGATGATGAAGGGCTTAAGCAGTGAGTTGAACTGGGTCACCAGTATCAGTCCGATCAGCGACACGGCAATTAGCAGCGCCCTGACCAGAAAATCCATCGACTCCTGCTGCTCCTGTTGCTCCCCGGTAAAACTATACCGATAGCCCTCGGGCAGATCCAAATCGGCCAGAAGGTCCCGGATCTGCTGGTTAATTCTGTTGGCATTGTACCCCGGCAGCACATTCGAGCTTAGCGTAATCACCCTGTCGAGGTTGATGCGGTTGATGGAACCATAGGTCTTGCTGTATTCCACCCGGGCCACTGCAGATATGGGAACCTGCATCAGCCTTCCCGAACTCTGACTGCGGAAAGTGATACGCTGGTTCATCAGTGTGGAAAGGTTGTGCCGGTATTCTTCCTGCAACCTGAGCTGAATAGGGAATTCCTCTTCCCCGATCTTGAATGTGGAGATTTCCTTCCCAAACAATGCCGTCCGGATATTATTGGCAATGGCGTATGTGCTGACACCAAAACGGCGGGCGGCATCCCGGTCTATATGTACAACGATCTCGGGATTATCGGTCTCAATATCTTCTGTTAGTCCCTCAATCCCTTCGATGCCTGAGGATTCGATCTTACGTTGGATACTGTCTGTCAGGCTGATCAACCTGGGCAGGTCCCTGCCGCTAACCTCCAGGTTGATGGCGCGTCCCGCCGGTGGTCCCGTCATGTTTTTTTCGATCATGAACTCCATACCAGGATAATTACCGATCAGCTCCCGGCTCAGCTTTGCCATGATATCGCTTGTGTTGATCCCTTCCCGGTTCTCAAACTCTATAAATGTTACGGTGATGCGGGCCTTATTCGGGGTATCCCCGGCGCTGAATTCCATTTCCCCAACCGCGCCCTGACCGACACTGGTCAGCACGGATTTCACGATATGGCGGTAAGGCCGGATAATCTCCTCCACATGGTCTTCCACCTGCCTGATACGGACATCCGTTTCGGTAATGTCTGTGCCGATGGGCATTTCCACAAGGATATTGATGAATTGCGGATCATTCTCGGGAAAAAAAAGCACGTTGGGACTTCTCCAGACAAAAAAGGCCAGGGCCAGGACAAGGAAAAGCATCGTTCCCCCCAGGAATTTATAAGGGTTCCTGCCCCTTAGTGCAAAGCGGAGCGTCCTTTCATAAAGCCGCTCATTGAATGGCAACACTGTTTCCCGGAACAGGATGGCCAGTCTTCCCAGCAGTAATTGTCCGACTACAAAAAGCAAACCAGCCAGCAAGAGCAGGTTCCCGGCAATAACGGATCCCGCAATGTGGAATAAACCCCCGCCGAGGATCAGGATCGCAGCGATGATGAGCTTGCGCCGGGATTTGCCCCTGGTTTTCGTCATTGCCGCTTCCTCCGCTTTCTGCCCGTCCGGCTTTTTTCGGAAGAAGGTATAGGAAAACACCGGTATGATTACCAGGGCGACAAAAAGAGAGGAGGTCAGGACGATGATCAGGGTAAGTGGCAGGTATTTCATGAATTCACCCACGATTCCTCCCCAGAATGCGAGGGGAAGAAAGGCGGAGAGGGTGGTGGCCGTGGAGGTGATAATCGGCCAGGCAATTTCTCCGATGGCCCTGCGTGCCGCTTCAAAAATACTGTAATCTTGTCCGGCAAACCTGAATATATTGTCCACTGCCACAATGGAGTTGTCGACCAGCAAACCCAGGGCGAGGATCAGGGAGAAAAGCACAATCATATTGATCTGTATGCCTGCGATGCCGAAAACCATAAAGGAAATCAGCATAGACAGGGGGATGGCAATTCCCACAAATAGCGCATTCTTCAGTCCGAGAAACAAAAACAGCACAATAACCACCAGGATTACGGCCATGATCACACTGTTTTCCAGGTTGGTGAGCTGGTTGCGGATCTCTTCAGACTGGTCGTTGGTGATGGTCACGTTCAAGTCCGGTGGAAGGGCTCCTGATCGCCTTGCATCGTCCAGTATGTCAAAAATTTTGCTGGTTGCGGAAAGCAGGTTTTCGCCGGATTTTTTTACCACCTGCAGGGATACCACCGGCTGATCATCCAGGCGGGCAAAACTCAGGGGATCTGCGTATGCGTCCCTGACCACGGCTACATCCCGCAGGTAAACGATCTGCTGGTCCTCATACTTAACGATGATGTCCCCGATCTCCCTGACATCCTTGAATTCCCCTACCGTCCTTATGGCCCAGCGGGTATTGTCCTCAAAGCGGAGGGAACCTCCGGCCATCGATATATTCTCCGCCCTGACGGCATTTTCGATGTCGTCGAAATTCAGTTCATAGGCCTCCAGTTTGAGGGGATCTGCCAGAATCTGCACCTCCCTCTCCTCTATCCCGGTAACATCCACCTTTGAGATCTCCGCGATGTTTTCTATTGCTTCCTCAAGGTAGTCTGCAAAGCGTTTTAACTCATTCAGCGAGAATTCTCCCGACAGGTTCACATTGATGATCGGGAACTCTGAAAAATCTATGTCCATCACCATGGGATCGGCGGGCAGGTCGGAGGGCAGGTCGGCCTTTACCCGGTCTACGGCATCCTTGACATCCTGCAGTGCATCGCTGATATCCACATCGGTCTGGAATTCCACAAAAATATCGGAATTGTCCTGGGTGGACGTTGACCTTAGCACCTTGATCCCGGTGATCGTATTGATCTCGTTCTCCAACGGACGTGTGATCAGGTTCTCCATGTCCAGGGGGGGGTTGCCCGGATAGATCGTCTTGACCATAATGGTCGGGATTACCACATCGGGAAACAATTCCTTGGGCAGTGTTCTGTACGACAGTATACCAAACATGGCCAGCAGAAATGTGACCATGAATATGGTATGCTTGTTTTTCAGGGCCAGGGTGGTTAACCTGAATTCCCTCAGCGGTTTGCTATTTGGGTGGGTATCGGCCATCGTCGGATGGAATTTTAAGGTTGTGTATCAATTGGTTTTACCGGGCCAAAGGGCTTGCATCATTTTCTATCTGTACCAGGCTTCCATCCGCCACCAGGTTGTGGCCCCGCTGAATTACCTGGTCTCCCGGATTCAGTCCGGATGCGATCATTGTTTGGCCTTCCCCGTCCGGACCTCTTTCCACATAGACCTTGCGGGCAACCAGGTCGCCGTTTCTGGTGTCGGCCGTATAGAGGTAATGCCCCTGCACATCCTGTTTTATCAGAATGGAGGGAACGGCAAGCACATCTGCGCTTGTAAAGGTGACAATGCCCAGGGAGGCCATCATGTTTGGCTTGTAGCGTTCCCCGGGATTCCCGATCAGGAGCTGTAACCTGAATGTGCGGTTTTCAGGATTGATCACCTGGCCCACCCGGTGAACAGGCACCAGCAGGTCCTCATCCGGGAAGGCAGGAAAACGAAGAATGACCTTGTCTCCCGGGCGGATACTGCCCAGGTGGGATTCAGACACATCCGCATTGATGTAAAGGTTTTCGAGGTTCAGTATGTGCATGACCCTTGAACCCGGCATAGCCAGTTCTCCTTCCTTCAGGAATATTTCGTCCACGATGCCGCTGAAAGGGGCACGCATCACAGCCATATCCATTTGTGATTCAAGTGTTTTTAACCTGGTTTCCAAAGATTCCACCGCATTTCGCGCCTCCAGGTATTGGATCTCGCTGCCGATCTGCTGCTCCCATAAGCCCTTTTGGCGCTGGTATACCGTATTGGCAAGGGACAGACTGGTTTTCACCTCCTCCATGCTGTTCTGCATGACCTGGGTATTCAGCCGGGCAACCACTTGTCCGCTTCTGACCCGCTGCCCTTTAGACACCAGGATCTCCTTTATCTGTCCATTTGTTTCCGGACTGATCAGGGCTGTCTGGACAGCCTCAACAGAAGCAGAGGCTTTAAAATACTGCTCAAAGTCTGACGGGGCTACTTCGATGACCGTCACAGGCAGGCGGGCACGGCTTCTGGGCTGCTCGCCCATATTCTCAAGTTGCCTGTCCAGCTCATTGATCTTCATGGTGAGCTCATTGATCTGTGCCTGGTACTGGGAAATCTGCGTCCGGATGGCATCGGGACCTTCTTCTGCCTGGCTGCTGCATGAAGGCAGCCCAATTGCCAGCCCGAACAACAGGACCAGGGAATGAACGAGGGGGTACCTTGGCCCCCGGTAAGCTGGGTGTTGGTATGTTTTCAGGGAGTTCATATTTATTTAATTTGCAAGGTTTTAAGGTGATTTTTATTCAAAGATTCTTTCTGTCCGCCCCAGGGCCTTTTCCAGACTGTTTTGTGCATTGAGCAGACCGGCCATTGCACCCAGGTAGTTCGACTGGGTGGCCAGTAACTGGTCACTGGCCTGGGTGAGTTCCAGGCTGCTGGCCAATCCCTCCCTGTGCATGCTTGTGGTCCGTTCCAGGATTCGCCTGGCCAGTTCAAGGTTACCTTTCTGATTCAGGTACTGTTCCATGGCTGTTTCCAGATCGGCCCTTGCCTGCTGCATCTGCAAGAGAAGTGCCTGCCTGGTTTCTTCCTTTCCTATTCTGGCCTTTTCGAGTTCGATGCGGGCCTGCTGCACCCTGGCCCTGCGCAACCCGCTTGAGAAAACGGGGATATTCAGATTGACCCCAAAATAGCTGGTTGGGAACCAAGGATAGGCGCTGTCCAGAAAATTGAAGCCGTCGCGCATGGCCATCTCCTGTCGGGTGTAAAATGCAGATAAACTGGGAAGGAAAAAGCTTTGCTCTCTCCGCAGGACCATGGTGCTGAATTCCTCCTGCGACTGCATGATGCGCATATCGATGTGTGCCTCCGGGTCAAATCCGGCACTCAGCGCAACATCCGCTGAAAAATCCTGAAGCAGGTCTGGCAGATTGTCCGTCAGCTCGATGGCAAGGTCGACAGGAAGTCCTGACTGGAACTTCAAAAGGCTTAACGCAAGGCTCTTCTGCCTTTCCAGGCTGGATACCTGATACTCCAGGTTGCTCACTGTGAGCTTTAACTGGTCCACATTGATCGGGTCTGTAAACCCGGCCTCCAGAATTTTACTGGTTTCAAAAAGGGTTTGCCGGATATTCTCCAGGTTTTTGCGGACAACCTCCAGATTTTCAATAGAAAGCAGGGCAAGGAAATAAGTTTCCGTAACCATGGATTTTACCTCCAGTGCGGTCCGATTGCGGTTCTGACTGGCCAGTTCCCGGTAGATCCTTGCCGACCGGAGTCCGACTATATACTCCCCACTAAATATCAGCTGGTTGATGGTAGCCGATGCCGTCAGATTCTGTTCCGTTCCAAACTGGATCTCTGTGAAATCACCGGGCTGTCCCCCAAAGAATTCCGCTGGTATCAGGGAGGTGGGCAGTTCAAAATAATACTGGTATCCCAATGATGCACTCACCTGGGGGAGTCCTCCGGCCGTGATTTCCCAGATCTGCTTTTCGGCAATCTCAATATCCAGTTCTGCCGTTTGGATCTGCCTGTTGTTTTCAATGGCGGCCAGCCTCGCCTCCTTCAGGCTGAGTGAAAGGGGCTCGTTTTGGGCGAAGATTACAGGGGTGAAAACCACCCACAAGGTGATTGCCACCAACCATTTCTTCGGCAATTGGGATTCTAAATTAGTGCTTCGCATTTGCATTGTTTATCATGTTGTCAGTCCGTCGATCAGCTTGTTGCCAGTCCGTCGATCAACCCATCCAGATATTTCAGACCCTTGCTATTGGATATTCCCCTGACATGGTAAATGAACAGGGTATTGAATATTTCATCAAAGGAGTACTTCTCCAGGTCCTGCATCTCCCCCCTGGAGTACATTTCCAGGCGACTTACATAGGCCTTGGCAATGATCTCGTAATTTATGTCGTCCCGGTAAAGGCCCTCGGCAATGCCCTGTCGGATATTGTCCATGATGTATTTGAAAATGTTTTGTCTTTTAAAATCCACCATTTCCTCCCAGACCCCCGGGTAATACTTCTGCAGGTCATAGGTCATTGCCGGATTAACGGTCTTTAAATGGTTGGCGATAAACCTGCTCATGTTCAGCAGGTGATTGATCGCGTTCATTCCCTGCTGCTCCAGCATCTCGTCGATTCCACACTTTTGTCCGTCTATCATCTCGGTTACTACCTTACGAACCACATCTTCCTTGTCATTAAAAAACTGGTATAGGGTTTTCTTGGAGACCCCCAGCTCCCTGGAAAGGTCGTCCATCGTCACGCTTTTAATGCCATAGCGCATGAAGATATCCATTATCTTTCTGGTGAATTCTTCCTGTTGGTCCATTGGTTGTTGGTTGTTGGTTGTTGGCTTTTGGCTGTTGGTTGTTGGGTGTTGGTTGTTGGTTTTTGGCTTTTGGTTGTTGGTTGTTGGCTATTGGCTCTTGGCTAAAGTCCAACATCCAAAGTCCAATACCCAATGTCCAAAGTCCAATACCCAAAGTCCAAAGTCCAATGTCCAAAGTCCAACATGGAAACTATCGATACAAAAAAAGTTTCCTGGGTATAACCGTCGAAAACCAATTTTGTTCAATGAATGGGTGTTGGTTTTTGGCTGTTGGTTGTTGGTTGTTGGTTGTTGGTTTTTGGCTCTTGGTTTTTGGCTCTTGGTTGTTGGTTGTTGGTTGTTGGTTTTTGGCTATTGGCTCTTGGCTAAAGTCCAAAGTCCAATGTCCAATACCCAATGTCCAAAGTCCAAAATCCAAAGTCCAAAGTCCAAAGTCCAAAGTCCAAAGTCCAATACCCAATGTCCAAAGTCCAATGTCCAAAGTCCAAAGTCCAAAGTCCAATACCCAATGTCCAAAGTCCAATACCCAATGTCCAATACCCAATGTCCAATACCCAATGTCCAATACCCAATGTCCAATACTCCGGAAAATAATATATTTGCGGATGAATTAATTACTCACACTTAACGCACGATCATGGTTTTCAAAAAGTTTA